>CAMTOS010000071.1 GCA_947074195.1 uncultured Bacteroides sp. | reverse complement strand
GGTACAAACGGATGCATATCGAACGTACGTGTAATCTCGAATTTATCTTCGGCCGATTGATGCAGCGGAATACGAATAGCCTTTGGCAAATCGCGCAACTTACTTTTGCTCACCGCAAAGGTTGTATTCATTCTTCTTTCTGCACGCAGACGGTCAATGTCAATTTCGCTCATTACCAGTTGCTCATCAAAATCGAAGCGTTTGCTTTGCGCCAAAAGCGTACCGTTTTCGTAAATCAGTGCATTGCCGGCAAAGACCACATCGGTCGTCGATTCGCCAAAACCGCACGATGAATAGATATATCCGGCCATGCATCGGGCAGACTGTTGGCTAAGCACCGATAATAAATAGTTATGCTTGCCGATGCATTCATTGGTGGCCGAAAGATTGATAATCACCTCTGCACCCTGTAAGGAAAGATAAGATGAAGGAGGAATAGCCGCCCACACATCTTCGCAGATTTCAATGCCGAAGGTTGTGTCCTTGGTCTGGAACAATAAATTAGTGCCAACCGGCACTTCTTGTCCGCAAAACTCAATTTTGTCCTGAAGGATGTCAGCCGATGAAGCAAACCATCTTTGTTCGTAAAATTCTTTATAATTGGGCAAATAAGTTTTAGGCACGATACCTGCAATACTACCTCCCTGTATAACAACTGCCGCATTGATAACCGAGTTTCCAATAGAAACCGGCATTCCGATAATAGTTGCAATCTCCAGCATGCAAGTGTTTTTCACTAATTCGCTCAGTGCACTTTCTGCCTCTTCGAGCAATAGTTGCTGGCCGAATAAATCGCCACACGTATATGCAGTGATGCTCATTTCGGGAAAAGCGATAATTTTTGCCCCCTTTTCTTCTGCAAGTCGCATTTGCTCTTCTATACGCGAAATATTGAATTTACAATCTGCAATTCTAACAGATGGAATGGCTGCTGCTACTTTTATGAATCCGTATTTCATATGGTTGCTTCATTAATATATTATATAGAACAAAATTAGGCAATTTGTTTCTAATTATATCGATAAACTTTTTAAAACTGATTGTCTTCTGTTGCTCGTTCTTAAAATTTATGTCGGAATTCAGCTATTATTTCTATGTGTATAATTATGGGAATATTTATGAAAGTCATTATAAACTTCTATATATAAAACATAATATATACTTTTCTATCATTAGTATGCTTTATGCAGTTTACTGGTAAGCCTTTGACAGGTTGCTGGCAAAGGTTTGGCAACATCTTGGCAAAGGCTTGCCAGCATGTTCGCAAAGGCTTGCCAATAACGGGCTAATAATTCACTCTTATCTTGGTGTGTAAATGTAAGATTATTAGGTGCTTACTCTCGTTGTTTGAATCTCCCTTTTTTATCTTTTTCTTGAAACCTCCGTTCTAAGTCATTCTCTACATTTTCCTCTAAATGCAAAATGTTAGCATTTGCATTAAAAAAGTTGTGGAATAATTTGGTGATTAAAAATAAACCTATACCTTTGCAATCACAATAAAGTTGTAATGATTACAAAGTTGGTGTAAATAAAACAAATGAAAGCATACGATATATTATTAGAACATCAGGTAAAACCATCGCTTCAGCGTATTGCCATTATGGAATATTTGATGGAGAATCACACTCATCCATCTGCCGAAGACGTTTACCATGCATTATCACCATCGATGCCAACATTATCGAAAACGACTGTTTACAATACGTTACGATTGTTTGCCGATAACGGGGCAGCATTAATGCTGACTATCGATGATAAGAACGTGAATTTTGATGCCGATACATCGCAGCACGCACACTTTTTATGTAAAAAGTGCGGTAAGATTTTCGATTTTCACTCGGCTATCGGATTAAATAAAATGAAAGAGCTTCGCATGGAAGGCCATGAAGTAGAAGAAGTTCATACATATTATCGCGGCATTTGTAAATGCTGTAAAATGAATACAAAAGACTAATATAAAAATTGACTAATTATTAAATTCAAGACAAAATGAAAAAATTTAGATGTACAGTATGTGGTTATGACCACCAGGGAGATGCAGCACCAGAGAAATGTCCATTGTGTAAAGCTCCTGCAAGCAAATTTGTAGAAGTTGTAGAAACAGAAAACGGTCCTCTTTCTTTTTGTGACGAACACGTAGTAGGTGTTGCTAAAGGTTGCGACGACGAAATGATCAAAGACCTGAACAATCACTTCCTTGGTGAATGTACAGAGGTAGGTATGTACCTGGCAATGAGCCGTCAGGCAGATCGCGAAGGTTATCCTGAAATTGCAGAAGCGTTCAAACGTTATGCATGGGAAGAAGCAGAACACGCTTCAAAATTCGCTGAACTTCTTGGTGACTGTGTATGGGATACTAAAACTAACCTTGAAAAGCGTATGAATGCTGAGGCTGGTGCTTGCGAAGATAAAAAACGCATCGCTACTCGTGCTAAAGCTTTGAACTTAGACGCTATTCACGACACAGTTCACGAAATGTGTAAAGACGAAGCTCGTCACGGTAAAGGTTTCGAAGGCCTGTTTAACCGTTATTTCGGAAATAAATAAGAAATAACCCCAGATTATATATATGTTGGAAAAAGTCACCTCATTATGGGGTGACTTTTTTTGTATTCTGATCTTCGGGAATGAGTTTCAGGTAGGTAAGTTCACTATCGGTACCCAGTCTGAAGGGAAATGAAACTGCTCCTGTACCAGCCGATACATAAATCTTCATATTGCCCAGCGTATAGAGCCCACGGTTATAAGTATGCGTCTTTTTCGCTATCAGACTAATAGGAAACATTTGTCCGGCATGCGTATGTCCGGCCAGCAACAAATCTGCATTTTCTGCTTCCATATATTCAGCACCTTCAGGATGATGATGTAAAACAATGGTGGGTTTCTCTTTATCAATCTCCATATTTTGCAACGTATTATCGACAGTGCCCACCCCCGGTAATGTATGGCGTGTAGACGATGTGCTGTCTGCCGGCATATTGTTCAGGCCGATAATCTGTATACCTTTAAAATCTGTAATCTGATTGCGCAAAACGATTACATCTGTCTTCTCCAGTTCTTTATAGACCAGGTCTGCACCAACATGTTCATCGTGATTACCGATGACAAAATAATGCGGCATTGTTAGTTTTCTGAACGGAGCCAGCACATCAGACTTATCATTGAAATGCGATCTTCCCTCGAACAAGTCTCCTGTATTAAACACCACATCAGGGTTTAGTTCGATGATTTTATCGACTACACTCTCTAACTGCCTTTCGCTGTAGAAATTTCCCAGATGCATATCCGTCAGCAATACCGCTGTGACTTCGGTTGTCAATCCTTTTAATGGTATAGTGACCTCTACTACCTTTACCGTGAGAGCGTGAATCATTCCATAGGTAATAAATGCTGCGGCCACCACTACCGATAAACAAGCACGCGCATATTGCTTCATTCCAAGCGCCATGTTTAGCAGAGCCACCAGCCAGGAGGCCAGAATAACCCCTCCGATGCTGACCAGTATAAAGAAACTTGCCCGGTAGAGAAAACTGCCAAAGGGAGAAGGGGTGAGAAACAGCACCGTACTCCCGATAACCGACAGAATGGTAATGATGCTCAGGATAGTGATGATCCATGCAAACCGTAGTTTTGGAAAAACGCTTTTAATACGGTTTGAAAGATAGATTACTCCACCCGTAAGCAAAAAGATAGATATGATAAGTGTAATTGTCCTCATAAATACATGAAATTATGGATATGTAAGATGCTTCATTATAGTTAATAACAAGAAGAATTTACTTTTGTTATTCATCATCGCTATTTAAATAAATATTCTGAGATATGTGGTAAATTAGATTAAAATTTTATATTTGTCATATCAAACTAATTATGTATCACACTATGAGAAAAGTTCTATTATCACTCTGCCTTGTGGCATTTTCGCTCACTGCTTTTGCCGCTGATAAAGTAATCAAGCTTCCTGCACCGAACATGCAGCGTAAAGCAGATCTCATGCAGGCTTTTAGTGACAGACAATCAACCCGTGAGTTTTCATCAAATCCGCTGTCTCAGAACGATTTGTCGGATTTACTTTGGGCTGCCAATGGAATTAACCGTAAAGATAGCGGCAAACGTACTGCTCCTTCGGCCATGAATAAACAAGATGTAGATGTGTATGTAATAATACCCGATGGAGTTTATCTGTATGACGCGAAAGGACATCAGTTGAACTTAGTGAATGAAGGTGATTTCAGACCGGCTGTTGCGGGTCGCCAGGACTGGGTGAAAGATGCTCCGGTAGCTATTGTACTGGTTAGTGATATGAGCCGCTTCGGAGAACCTGTGAAAGATCATTTCAAAACAATGGGTGCACTCGATGCAGGTATCGTTTCGCAAAACATTTCTCTTTTCTGTGCAGGTGCCAATCTGGCAACCGTACCAAGAGGTTCTATGGAGTTCGATCAGCTTAAAAAGGCGTTGAAGCTAACCGATAGTCAGGTACTTCTGCTCAATCAACCGGTGGGTTATTTCAAATAAAAATATGCAGATAAAAGAATAGCCTGTAAGTTCATCATGACTTACAGGCTATTCTTTTATCTGTTTAAACCGTTTTCTTATTTCAGCAAGAATTCATCAATAATCTTCTGATAGGTTGCTTTATCAGCAGCGCCACGGAAAACCTGAGGTTCGCCCTCCATTGGAATAAAGACAAACAATGGGATGCTCGATGCATTGAACAAGGCAGCCAGTTCTTTTTCTTTATCCACATTTACTTTATATACCACAATCTTTCCGGCGTACTCTTCAGCCAACTCTTTCATGATAGGCATAGTTACACGGCATGGACCGCACCAGTTGGCATAGAAATCGATAATCGCCGGTTTATTTCCAAGATACTTCCAGTCTTTACTTTTCTCGTAATCGAAAACATCTTTAATAAACATTGCTTTATTCATCTCGATAACGGGCGAAGCATTCTTGTCCTGCTGCGTAGAATCATTATCAGAATTGCCTGCAGTGATGGTCTGGAAATTTACACAGGCAAACAGTGCAAATAAAATAAATACAAATACTTTTCTCATATTATTATCATTAATTTATTGCTAAAAAATCTCATTATTAAAATTCTCAATCCCTTACCAGGAAGCGGTTTTAAAGATAAATAATATATTTCTTATTGCCCATAGTACAAAAGAAAAGTATTAGTAAATCTTTATTTTTTTAGAAATATTGCTTCAGTATATTTTCAAGCTCATCAGCAGGTTGCATGCCCGATTGTCTCCAGAGTATTTCTCCGTTTTTAAACAGGATGAAAGTAGGAACCGACTGAATGCCATATTGGCGTGCCAACGGTTCGTATTTATCAATATCTATTTTTATGATGCGGGCTTTGTCACCAATTCTCGATTTTACATCTTCCAGAATAGGTTTCATAGCTTTACACGGACCACACCATTCTGCAAAGAAATCGACTAAAACGGGCGTGGACGATTGAATCACTTCATTAAATTTTTCCATATTCAGTATTGTTTGAGGTGAGTTATAATATTTCAGCTTTTATCCGCTGTTAATATGTATCTGTAACGCTATTTTCGGATATATTGTTCATAACAATGTAATTGTTAATTAATTAGCATGAAAAGTGTTTTCTCTTTTTTTACATCGCCTAAAACAATGAGGGCATGTATTTGTTATAAATGGTAAAAGGATAACATTATGAGATTTCTATTTATAGTTCAGGGTGAAGGCAGAGGGCATTTAACTCAGGCGCTGGCGCTTGAGGAAATGTTGACCAGAAACGGGCATGAAATCGTAGAAGTGCTCGTAGGCAGAAATTCGACACGACGTTTACCGGGATTCTTTAATCGAAATATTCAAGCTCCTGTAAAGCGTTTTATCAGTCCCTATCATCCATATATGGATGAAAATGATCGTGCAGATGTAAAGAAAGGAATATTTACAAATCTGTCATTGATTCCGGAATATTACCGTAGCATTTGTTACATAAATAAACGCATCGAAGCCAGTAAAGCCGATGTGGTTATCAATTTTTATGAATTGCTGACCGGGTTGACTTACACTTTGTTCAATCCATCGATACCATATATCGCTGTAGGACATCAATATCTTTTCTTGCATAATGACTTTGATGCACCACAAGAAAGTCTTTATCAGCAATATATCATGAAGTTGTATGCTAAACTCAGTAGTCACAACTCACTAAAACGTCTGGCATTGTCTTATACTAACGGGCGTTCCGATAACTCTGAAAATATAGAAATTATACCTCCACTACTTCGTGGTGAAGTTACCTCTATGATTCCCGAAGATGGCGAGTACATTCAAGGCTATATGTTGTTAAATCGCTATGCAAACGAGATTCAGGATTTCCATGCCATGCATCCTGATATAGCACTTCATTTCTTCTGGGACAATGTTGAGGCCGATGATGTGACCCAAATAGATAAGAATCTAACGTATCATCAGATAGACGATGTGAAGTTCCTCGATCTGATGGCCAAATGTAAAGCCTATGCTACCACTGCCGGATTTGAATCGATTTGCGAAGCGATGTATCTGGGCAAGCCCGTGCAGATGATTCCGGTCCATATAGAACAACAATTCAATGCTGCGGATGCTTCACGATCAGGAGCAGGCATTGTAAGCGATCATTTTGATATAGATGAACTAATGAAATTTGCAGAGAGTTATGAAGTTAACCAGGAATTCATCTATTGGGTGAGAAGTAGCGAACGGCGTGTTCTCGAACTATTCGAGAAACTGATTAATCACCGTACAGCGGACGAAGCAGATTCAATAGCAAATTGCATACCAGCATAAAATGAGAAAGCCTGTAAAACTCAATTTACAGGCTTATCTATTATATATAGGATTGGTAGTTTAATCTACAATATCCATTTCTTCAATCAGATGAGTTGCACCAGCAAACTTATCGATAATGAAAAGTGTATAGCGAATATCTACACACGCAGCACGCTGCGATGATGGTCTGAAAGCAATATCGCCGGTCAAACCTTCATAGTTGCGGTCGAAACCTGTACCAATCAGCTCTCCCTTACCATTGAATACAGGGCTGCCCGAGTTACCTCCGGTGTTATCTGTATTAATAATAAAGCAAACAGGCATCTGTCCGTTCTTCATGGCATAGCGTCCGAAATCTTTATTCTGATAAAGCTCTTTCAGTTTAGCAGGAACTACAAACTCCCAGTTATTCGGATCTTCTTTCTCCATCACGCCATCAAGAGTAGTATAGTAATCATAAACCACACCATCAGCTGGTTCGTAAGGTAGAACCTTACCGTAAGTCAGACGAAGCGTAGAGTTTGCATCCGGATAGATAGGAATACCAGCCTCCTGTTTCATATCCATCATACCTTTAACCCAAACTTTGTGAGCCGCATTATAGTTGGTATTAGCCTCCTGCATAGCCAGAGCTGTCTGCGCCAAACCATCGATAATAGAGTGTCTGAACAAGATAATCCAGTCTTTTTCCAACTGATTAAGATTAGGGTGCTTCATAAACTTATCAAAGTTCTTCTGACTACCAAAGATCGAGTTCGCAAAAGCAGCATCAATGAAAGCATCGCTATTGCCTTTAAAACGATTATCAATCACATCGAAAATAGTGATACGCTGATCTTGTGGAATATACTCCATATATTTTCTAAGCATTGCTTTACCCACTTTTTTCTCTACTTCAGGGTAAGGAACACCTGCAAAGTATTTATCGCCCTCAATCTGAAGTTTCGCCAATGCTGCTTTAATCGCTTCCTGATCTTTTGACTTATAAGCGGCTTCAAGAGCATTCACAGTCGACATAGGAATGCGCATAAAGTCTAAAGCAGTAACCAAAGCCTCGTTAATGGCCTGCTGATGATACATCGGCTGACGACGCTGCGCCACAATACCACGAATCTGGTCGAAAGCTTCCTGGTATGAATTATCCCCAGTAGCTTTTCCTTTTGCCAGTAACTGCTCTTGTTGTGCACGTTTAGTATCCAGTACTTTCAGTTTCACCAAACCTTCGTTCATACCGATGGCATTCTTCCAGTAATTCGCCGAAGAAGCGTATTTACTTGCATAATGAATACGGGTAGCAGGATGAGCCAGCATTTCTTCCATCAATACCTCCTGACGAGCACCTCTCACGTGGTGACGCATAAAGTTAATGGTTTGCATACGCTCTTCTACTTCGTCAGAAATCATATATCTCCAGTTTCTTCCCGGAAAGCCCATCACAAAAGCAAAGTCATCTTTTTCAATGCCATTAGGATTGATCTTGATATGTTTCTTTACCTGCAAAGGAACATTCTCTTCAGAATAGTCGGCAGGTTTACCATCTTTATCACCATAGATACGGAAAAGTGCAAAGTCACCGGTCTGGCGAGGCCACATCCAGTTGTCTGTATCTGCACCAAACTTACCGATAGATGAAGGAGGTGCACCAACCATACGGATATCATTATATACTGTTTTTACAAACAGATAGTAGCGATTGCCACCATAGAAAGGTTTCAATTCAAGCTGAGTGAACGGACCTACCTCAATATTTTTCTCTTCAGCCAGGCGTTTAGCTACCTTCTCCATATAGCTCGGAGAAAGGTAATTCGTTCCCTGAGGATCTTCATCTTTAGCCAATTGCTCCTGTACATAAGGGGTAACATCAAAGATGCTGTCAATGAATGTCACATAAAGACCTTCACTAGGAAGTTCTTCTTCGCGATTCATTGCCCAGAAGCCATCCGTCAGATAATCGTGTTCCACACTACTGTGTTGCTGAATAGCGCCATAACCACAGTGGTGATTCGTCAATAACAAACCTTCAGAAGAGATTATCTCTGCTGTACAGCCACCACGGAAATGTACTACTGCATCTTTTAGTGAAATGCCATTAGCGCTGTATACATCTTCAATGGGTATTTCTAATCCCATATCGCGCATCACAGCAGCATTTTGTTCACGAAGATCAGTTAGCATCCACATCCCTTCATCGGCATGGATAGCCAATGAAGAGATAGATAAAAGTGTTAATAAGATTCCTTTTCTCATTCTACGATAGTCATTTCATCGATAAGGTGACCTGCATTACCCAATTTCTCAATAATGAAAAGGATGTAACGGATATCAAGATTGATACAACGCTGCAATTCGTCATCGAAGTTAATATCACCACTTAATGATTCCCAGTTACCATCGAATGCACAACCGATAAGTTCACCTTTTGAGTTAAGAACAGGGCTACCAGAGTTACCACCAGTAATATCGTTTGTAGAAAGGAAGCATACTGGCATTTCACCGTTAGCCATTGTATAGCGACCGAAATCTTTATTCTCTATAAGTTCTTTCAATTTCGCAGGAACGTGGAATTCGCGGTTTGTTGGATCTTCTTTTTCAAGAATACCATCTGTCGTTGTATAATAATTGTAGAATACACCATCACGTGGGCTATATGGTTTCACCGAACCATAAGTCATACGCAAAGTAAAGTTTGCATCAGGATATGTAGGCTGAGGAGCTTTCATTTCACCCAAACCACGGATGTAAGTTTTATGCAAAGTCAACAGTTGTGTACCAGCTTCATCAAGACTATCGTAAAGTGAAGTTAGTTTCTCGTATTTACCGCGAGAGTAGCGTGTTGCCAAATCTTTATCAATGGCTTTTACGGTTGGCTTCTTGATGAATTTCTCGAAGTTACTTTCATTCGACATGATTGAGTGATTGTACATCTCATCGATGAAACGGTTGTAATCACCTTTGTATTCAGTATCTATAATATTATAGAAAGAAGGACGCTGATCTGCAGGGATCATTTCTGCATAAAGAGGGAAAAGAACTTTCGCTACTTTACGGTCTACTTCATGGTCATAATCCTTATTGTGGATACGTGCATAAATCTTCTTCAAAGTTTCGATGTTGGCATTGATAGCAGAATCATTTTTAGTAATGATTGCTTCTCTCAGTTTATCCATCACTTCGTAAGAATTACCGAATTCGATAGCTGCGAAGAAAGTTTCAGTTAAACAAGTTGTCTGATATCTGATTGGTGCAGTAATTGCAATGGCATTATCGATATCGTTTACTACAGTCTGGTAATCTTTATTATTGTTAGCAACAGCAAATGCAAGGAAGTTCTTTTCCTGTTCTGCTTTTGTGCCAAGTACATCATTATCGATGATAGCTTTGTTCATACCAATAGAGTTCTTCCAGTAGTTTGAAGAACCTGCATATTTGTTGGCATACTGGATACGTGTTTTATCGCTCGCTTCCATCGCTTCTTTCAAAACAGCAAGACGAGCAGTACGAACTTTAATACGTGGTTCATTAGTAGAGTTCATACGTTCCAGTACTTCCGACTGAGTTAGATAGCGGCTTGTGCTTCCAGGGAAACCCATTACCATGGCATAGTCACCTTCTTCGATACCTTTCAATGAAATAGGTAAGTGTTTAGGAGTCTGAAGCGGAGTGTTCTCTGCGCTGTATTTTGCAGGATTACCTTCAGCATCAGCATATACACGGAAGATAGAGAAGTCACCTGTATGACGTGGCCACATCCAGTTATCAGTTTCGCCACCAAATTTACCTACTGATGAAGGAGGTGCAGCAACCATACGTACATCCGGATATACCTTTTTGTAGAACATATAGAATTTGTTACCTGCAAAGAAAGGCAATGCCTGTGGTACGATACCTGGTTTGCCGTTCAAATCGCTTTGCTCAAGCAATTCTTTTGCAAGTTTATTCAGGAAAGCCTGTGAAAAAGACTCAGCTTCTGTAATTTCGTTTGCTGCGATTTTAGAATTCACTAAGTCAGTAATATCTTCAATTCTTTCGATAAAAGTAAATTCCAATCCCGGAGTAGGAAGTTCCTCATCACGGTTCATCGCCCAGAAACCATCTGTCAGATAATCGCTTTCTACTGAACTGTGCTGCTGAATAAAACCATAACCACAGTGGTGGTTTGTAAGAATCAAACCTTCAGGAGAGATGATCTCACCTGTACATCCACGGCCAAAGATACCTACTGCATCTTTTAAAGAAACACCATTAGGATTGTAAAGATCTTCTGCTTCCAGTTCAAGACCTTGTTTTTTCATCATGTCGATGGCATTTTGTTGTTGCATCAGCTGTAAAAGCCACATGCCCTCATCCGCTTTCGCGTTACCCATCACAAGCGCTACCAAAGCGAGCGCTAAAAATCTGAGTTTGTTCATATTTTCTATAGTTGTTTATAAAATAATTAATTGCTGATAAATGTATTTTAAGGCACCTTAATAAAATTAACCCAAATAGCAGTTTGATATCATAAATACCGTTATAGTATACAAATTGATTTGCTATATATGGGTATAAAGTTGCACATTTGGATGCAAATTTAATTAAACTAAATGATATCATCTCTTTGTATCATAGGTTTATAAGGATTATTAAAGAAAAGAAATCTTACAATATTTAAATATTGATAAAAAGTTTCGTTTCAATAATAAAGAATATTATGTTTGTATAGCATCACTCATTTAAAAAAGAAATGCCTGTGAATAAAACACTACTCCTTCTATTTTGTGTACTGATCACATCGTGTACACGCTCATACAAAATATGCGGACATTCATCGGTTAGCAGAATGGATGGACATGTTCTCTACCTGAAAACCCTTCAGGATGATGGATGGATGAATATCGATTCGGCCGATATTGTGCATGGTACATTTGCCATGAGTGGTTCTCTGGATTCAATTGTAATGACTATGCTTTACATAGGTGATACTCCGATTATGCCTGTGGTTCTGGAAAATGGAAATATTTCTATTGATATTACCGATAAACAGATCAGAGTCGAAGGTACTCCGCTAAACAATGCATTGAATAATTTTATTCATAAGCATAATATGCTCGATGCGCAGATCGCTGATCTGGAGCGCGAAGAAGCCCGGATGATTATGGATGGACACGATTATGATAGTGTAAAGCGCAAACTTTTGGCTAAAAATGATGCACTTCTTGATGAATTTAATACTTATGTGCAGAATTTTATCCTGGAACATTCTGACGATGTACTTGGCCCCAACATTTTTATGATGCTTTGCTCTTCACTGCCATATCCTTTTATAACTCCCGAAATAAGAAACATACTTGATCAGGTTCCTTTATCTTTTAAAAAGAACTGGATGGTTAGAGATTTTATACGCGAAGCCGATGAAAATCAAAAGCTGATTGAAGAAAATGCACGTATGTCGGCCAATAACAATTAATTCTGTTTTCAATAAATAATTTCACCAATATCAATTAGCAGCTGATAGTAGGCTATCTGATAATTAATTTCTTCCTGCAAAAGCAGCAACGAACTGTTTATGGCATTCGTATTGCTGGTCAATAGTTCGAGATTGGTTATTGCCCCGGCATTATAGTTTATCACTGCCTGCTGATAGGCCTGCTCCGAAACATTTTTCTGTATGATTAGCTGATCTATCCTGGCTTTTGCCGAAACCAATGATAAATAGCTATCTGCCACCTGTGATGTTATTTCTTTTTTTGCCAGATCTATGGCAGTCAATGCTTTCTCAATCTCTACTTTATTCAGATTCTTCTCTTTCTTTCTTCTTCCGCTTTCATAGATAGGAATGTTTAGTGTTGCTCCTGCCGAATAATTAAAGCGCATTTCTCCAAGACTAGGTTCATATCCATTTTTAAAACCAGCCGATGCTGCGACTGATAGTTTAGGATTATACGCTCTTTCATCTGCATGCATTTGTTGAATGGCAATGGAATGATTCTTAGCGACCAACTGCATTTCTATACGATGCAGAATAGCAAAATCAATCAGTTCATTTAACGTACGATGCTCATTCACTCTTGGAAAATGGAGGGGCAACAATGTCTCATCGTTAATGGTTGAATCTGTTAGCAGACTCAGACTAACGTATTGTTTTTCTTTTGCGGTATTGAGCGCAATAATCGCTGTTTTCACTGCATTAAACTCTGCATTGGTATTTAAGTAATCAAAGTTGGTTGCAGATCCTGAACTCTTCTTTATTTCTATTTGCTGCACCAGCCGCTCATAATCCATCAGTTGTCTTTGTTTTATTTCAATAGATTGTCTGGCATAAGCGGTCATATAATAAGTGCTGATGGTTTGCAGTGTAAGATTTTGCATCGTCTGACTTTGTTGCAGCATTGCCACGTCTTCTCTCATCCGTGCCATTTCTACATTCGATTTTGTTTTTCCGAAGTCCCATATCAGCTGATTAAGTGATATACCAAGATTAGCATTATGATTGGACTGGATGTGAATGGTCTGTTCATTCAATGTCAGTTTTGATATCGGATTCAGGAACATATATGATGCAACTCCAGATAGCGACGGCAGATAAGTTGCCTCTGTTAGCTTGGTTTGAAGCTGAGCAGCTTTCACTGCTTCCTGTGCCTGCTGTACTGTAGGGTAGGTTTGCAAAGTCATCCGGATGGCCTCCGATAAGCTAAGTGTATCTTGTTGTGCATATGAGTTTTTCGTCATTAAACTCAGTAGCACTATCATGAATATTATATAGATTTTTTGCATATGTATATGGTTTGATTAGGTTGTTTTTTTCTTTTTCATCGAAATAAAGAATACCGGTATAATGGCTATTACGGTAATAATTCCGCCAATCAGGAAATTGTCATTCAATCCACTGATATAAGCTTCCGTCGTCAGCCAACTGGTCAGATAGCTTTTGGCCTGCGATGCGGCATTTGCTGCAGTATCCGATCCTACAGAGGAGAAAAAGTCTGCCAGCCGGTGTGTAATATTCCGATAAGTCTCCCCGGTATAATCAATCGTTTCTGAGTAAATCTGTCCGTGAAAGTGCTTCCGGATGCTCAGCATATAGGTGAAATAACACACGCCGACACTACCACCCAACTGTCGGGTGATATTAGATATACTCGATGCCTGGGCCATATCTTGTGGAGAGATCTGCTCGAGTGATACACTTAACAACGGTGGAAACAGGATGCCCATGCCCACACCGCGGAGTATCAGACTCATTAGAATATAGTGATGATCGGTTTGCAATGTAAACTGATAGTTCAGAAAAAAACTCCCGGCAAGCATAGACAACCCAAGGATAATCACAATTCTTGCATCGATATATTTAATGATATGTGTCGATGAAGGAGAGGCCACTGCCTGAATCAAACCCACCGGCAGAAAAACTAATCCGGCCTGAAAGGCAGAATAACCTAACGTATCCTGCATATATAATGGTATTAGGAAAGTGCTGCCAAACATTCCCACGGCAAAGATAAAGATCACGAAATTCGAGAAACTGAAGTTCCTGTTCCGGAATAACCGTAAATCAATTAACGGTGTCTTTACTGTCGTTTCGAAATAAAGAAACAGAATAAATGATACGCCCGATATCCACATACACGCCATTACAGTGACGCTGCTCCAGCCTTCGGGATTTGTGGATGAGTTTACCTCAGAAAGTCCGTAAAGAAAGACAGGCAGAAAGATTGCCGATGTAATGAAACCACCTAAATCAAACTTCAACGCCTTTTGGGTGTCATAATGTTTCATCAGAATAAACGTGAAGATGATGGTAAAGATACCTATCGGCACATTTATATAGAAGATGTAATTCCAGTTGAAGTTATCGACCAGATAGCCACCAATCATCGGGCCGAAAGAAACCGATGCAGCTGTGGCAATTGACCAGAAACCAAGGGCCATTCCGCGTTCTTTCAGTGTAAATGTAGTGGTAACGATAGACATCCCCACAGGCATCAGCATACCACCGCCAACTCCTTCGATGATACGCCAGAATATAAGTTCTCCGATGGATGTAGAACTTGCGCACATCATTGAGCCGAACGAGAATATAGCAATAGAAAGGATATAGATATTTTTAAAACCGAAACGATTGGATAGCCAGCCTGTTGTAGAAAGAATAGTGGCCATCGAAAGCATATATCCGCTAAGTATCCATTGTGCGGTATTCATCGATGCACCGAGAGTACCCATGATTACAGGCAATGCGGTATTTACAACAGTCGAATCGAGCACCACCATAAAGGTAGTGATCATGACGTTGATAAGTGTAATCCACTTATAGCCTGCTGCGGTACTTTGTGTTAATGCTGCCGGAGAATCCATGATTCCTCTTATTTATCTTTTATAATCTTCACGGTAGCCGACATTCCTGACACCAGTTTGTAATGATCTTTCTGATGTTCATCGCCCGATACACTATCAATCGATACCTTTAGCGGGATGCGCTGAGTGACTTTCGTATAATTTCCCGATGCGTTATTAGGTGGAACTAATGCAAATTCTGATGCTGCATTATCGCCGATATAATAGATTTTGCCATAGAAAGTAAGCTTGTCATAGGCATCGAGTGTAAACTTAACCTGTTGATTTATATAAATATGACTAAATTTGGTTTCCTCCAGATAGATCGCCACCCAGATATCTGTTCCTTTGTTAAGCGTAAAAATAGTTTGTCCGGCACTAATCATGTCACCGGCCAGACTCCATCGTTTGCCGATGACCCCGCTTGCAGGTGCTTTTATTGTATAATAAGAAAGATCGGTCGACATCGTTTCGACGTTAGCCTGTGCCGATTCAGCCGATTTTATGGCAGCTTCAATATTGGCCTGTGCCGATTGAATACGGTTTTCTGCAATCTGAACTTGCAAAACGGCCGATTGCCAGCTCTCTTCATAAGTCTGTAGTGATTCAAGTGGAATGGCATCTCCTTCAAACTGAGTTTTAGCCCGGTTGTAGTTTTTCTGACTCAATCCTTCGGCAAGTACGGCCACTTCGTACGATTTTTTAGCTTCGCTAAGGGTGATTTTGGCAACAGCCACTTCGGCAACGCACTGTTCGTATTGCGCCTCTGCTTCCATTTTTCGCGAGAGCATAGCAGAGCTTTCAATTTCAAAAAGGGGTTGACCTTCAAAGACAGTATCACCTTCGTGCACTAATAATTGTGAAATACGTCCGCTTACCTGAGAAGCAATATCAATACGATAAGAATCGAGGTTCGCATCATCGGTCGTCACATATTTATTATAGTTAAGCCACCAAAGTACGGCCAGCACAATAGCTGCTAATACGATAACGATTAATACATATGTTCTTACTTTACTTTTCTTCGGAACGGTTGTGTTTTGTTCTTCCATTGTTTATGCATTCATAAGTTGTTATAGTGAAAACAAATTAAATTAAGGTTGGTTCACAGTTCTCATTCTCTCTGTTTTATTCTGAAATATGTTTTGTATTAACCTGATTATCAGTATATGTACAAGTCTTTTACTGGCGATAGCTTCCCGGCGTGCTGGCAAGCTATGACTGGCACGCTGGAGATAGCTTGCTGAGAAACCAGGAAGCTATCACTGAGAAACTGGGTAGAGAGGATGCTGTTTTAGGTAATGTATAAAGAAACCAGTGCATATATTAGTGCACTGGATAGAATATATGGATGCACAAAAGTGCATAGCCTTATGCACTATTTCCCTCGCGTACGCGCATACGATATAACATATAGTATAGGGCAGTGAATGCCCAATTGTTAACGCAGTATAAAGTCATGAAGC
>CAMTOS010000070.1 GCA_947074195.1 uncultured Bacteroides sp. | reverse complement strand
TTCGGGGAATACGACTCTGACCTATTTTGCTCCTGCGGGTGATTATGGCTTTAGAGCTCTTGCCACAGAAAACGGCAAACCGGCTCTGATGAGCAATGAAAAGGCGTTTACTCTTACTAATGGAAGCAGTGATAATTACATCATCGATTTCAATGAAGCAGAGGCAGGCATCATGATGCAGTTTCTTATTGAAGACATGAATGGCAGACCGCTTGAAACGGACGCAGTGGTTACAATTAACGATGAAGCTTATACGCTGGAAGCAGGCATGCAGAACCTGATGTTAACAGGAATCAATGCCGATCAGATCAGTTATAAAGTAGAGTCACAAGGTTATAATTCTTACGAAACCAGCTTTGCTGTGACAGATATTCACCGCAATGCCGGAAGAATTTATGTGGCTGTTTCACTGAGTCCGACTCCTACCGGTATCGGGCAGGTGCAAAGTGAATCTATCCGCATCGAAACAAATATGGTCGATCAGCAGATTGTGATTTACAATGATGGCATACGATCATGGAACGCTTCTGTTGTAAGCATCGGCGGTCAGACTTTGGTGAATGAACGGATTGTTGAAGGTGTGAACTATATTTCGATAAATCAGTTGAGCAAAGGACATTATATTCTAATGCTGACAGACGGAGAACAAAAGAAGTCGGTTCGCATTATCAAGAAATAAAATCACAAAATAAAATGACTGTGAAGTCATCGCATACTATCCGTCTACATCAACCGGATAGTATGCCTGCCATTTGAAAAGAAAAACCAAATTATATATTAACCTTAGTACTAATTTATGGTTCTTCTTCAGTTTAGTTGAACAGAGAGTTTTTGCATGAGCAATATTGGTTGACGCATGGATCTATCTGGCATTTACTGCAGATAGCTTTGCACTAAATTGCAGATAGCTTGGCAACGTGTTGCAGATAGCTTGGCAGTAAGTTGCCAAAGGCTTGGCAAGAAACCATCAATGCTATGCAAACTCACGCTTTAGCTAAAGTAAAAAGAACCGCTTAAATTTATTATTATGAAAAGAAAACAACTACTTCTATCGATTTTTGCGTTGTTCATCACGTTAAGCGTGCAGGCGGGTTCGGGTATATTCCTTCGTGGTGATATTAATAGCTGGGGTGCTACATCCGAATGGGAATTTGCAGATGAAGGTAATGGGGTTTACACACTCTATGACAAAGAGTTATCGGGCCGGTTTAAAATAGCAGATGAAAACTGGAGTACTTACAACTTCGGTGCGGTAAGTTCTGATGCAACACTGGTAATCGGCGTACCGTTACCACTGGTTTATGATGGGACCGATATCAATTGCGGCGCACCACTTACATGTCAGAAAATCACTTTTACCGTACACAATGATGCCACTTACACTTTACTGATTGAAGGTACATCGGGCGCACCGACTTCAGGAATTTTCCTTCGTGGCGGACTGACCAACTGGGACACATTGGCCGATTGGGAGTTTATAGATGAAGGCAATGGTGTTTATGCACTTTATGATAAAGAATTATATGGTCAGTTCAAGATTGCCAGTGCCGACTGGAGCACGGTAAACTACGGATCACCTGCCGGTACATTTACCCTTGGCGAGCCTTTCGCTTTATCTTATGCCGGTAATGATATCTCATGTACTGATACTTATATCTGTTCAAAAATCACCTTTACACTTATTGATGGTAATGCCACGCTACTTGTTGAAGGCAATGTAAAACCTGCCGGAGAATTGACTGAGGTCTATGTAATCGGCGATAATAATAACTGGAATTTCAATGATGCATCGGGTAAGTTATCGGCTACCGGTGACGATGGCATATATGAGGGTAGTGTCACTATATATAATGCCGGTACAGAAGGAATTGGTTACTGGCGTATTTATGAAGGCCTGGGACAAGTTGGTTGCTGGGGAAATCCGGGTGGAAATAATACAACAACTCATACGACTTCAGGAACGCTGGAACGCGAGAGTCAGGGATGTATTACTACAAATGCCAACACTTATATCATTACATTCAACCGGAATACAGGTCAATTCTCTGCAGTAGTGGATGATGGCACAGGAATCATTTCACAGAAAGATGATTTTGAATACACACTTATTGACGGTAAACTGAATATCAATTCGCCGGCCGATATCAGCGTATATAAAGTAGACGGAACCTGGCTTTTATCTGATAAGAATATTAACAACGTTGACTTATCAGTATTTGGCAAAGGCGTGTATATCATAAAAGTTTCCACTACAGCAAAAACCCATATCTTTAAGATGGGCATTTAAAGGCTGAATTGTTTTAATAAGCATTATCAACAGAAAATCCTGTAAGCGATGAATCTCTTTCAACGCTTACAGGATTTTTTATTTGCTTAAAAACAGCTGTTATTCAATCAGTCCGTTCAGTAGTTCTTTAGCCTTATTGCCAAAATCGCCAACTTGCTCCATAAAATTATTGACGCCACATTTCAGCACAGCCTTAAAATACCGTGCTTTCAGTTCAGCCACCTGAATCAGTTCTTCGTTGGTCATTGTATCTTTGAACTTATTATAGTAGTCAACGGCATACTTCCCATATTCTGCTTCAATTTTCTTCATCTCCTCTTCGGTAATCGTCTTCCTGTCTTCTATGCTTTCTACGAAAGATTCGAAACGGGAGAGATAAGTGGTTTTGTTTTCTACGCAAGAGCTAAAGATCAGGACAGCTGCAAAAGCCAGCATTAAAGAGTAAAGAGATTTCATAAGTCTTAGTTGTATTGATAAATAGTGCGGCAAAAATACACAATGAACAGTGAGGTACAAAAAAACCTCTCCGAAAAGAATACGGAGAGGTTTGATTTTATAGAATTTGAAATGTATTACATTCTTTCAGGAACTTCGATACCCAGAAGTTTCATACCATCTTCAACAACTTTCGCTACATTAGATGAAAGTGTCAGACGGAACTGCTGCAGGTCGATGTTCGGTTCGCGAAGAATACCGAAATCGTGATAGAACTGATTGTATTCTTTCACTAAATCGTATACATAGTTAGCAATAACCGATGGGTTGTATTCCTTAGCAGCTTGTTTCACCACTTCGGCAAACTCGGCAATCATCTGAACCAGTCCTTCTTCTTTGGCACTCAGTTCGATAGTGGTTGGCAATGTAACAGGAATATTAATTCCGGCATCTTTCGCCTTACGAATCAATGACTGAATACGTGCATAAGTATACTGAATGAAAGGACCTGTATTACCGTTGAAGTCGATAGATTCTTTCGGATTGAACGTCATGTTCTTGCGGGCATCCACTTTCAGGATGAAGTATTTCAGCGCACCAAGTCCCACGATGCGGGCAATGTTAGCTGCCTGACGTTCTGGCATACCTTCGAGTTTACCCAAATCTCTCGATACTTCGCCTGCTGTACGTACCATTTCATCTACCAGATCATCTGCATCTACCACAGTACCTTCGCGCGACTTCATCTTACCTTCAGGAAGTTCCACCATACCGTAAGAGAAGTGTACCAGGTCTTTACCCCATTCGAAACCAACTTTATCAAGCAAGATAGAAAGTACCTGGAAGTGATAGTTCTGTTCGTTACCCACAACATAGATCATCTTATCGATAGGGAAATCGGCATAGCGAAGTTTAGCAGTACCGATATCCTGCGTCATATAAACCGAAGTACCGTCTGAACGGAGCAGAAGTTTGTGATCTAATCCGTCTTCAGTCAGGTCAGCCCATACAGAACCATCTTCTTTCTGATAGAAAGCACCTTTCTCAAGACCTTCCATCACCTTATCTTTACCCTCAAGGTAAGTTTCAGATTCGTAATAGATCTTATCGAAACGTACACCCATCTTATTATAGGTATCGTTAAAACCTTCGTATACCCAATGGTTCATGGTTTCCCATAGATCGCGTACTTCTTTATCGCCTTCTTCCCATTTCACAAGCATCTCACGTGCCTGAGCCATCAGTGCTGAGTTTGCTTCAGCATCTTCTTTGCTCATGCCCTGATCCATCAGTTCCTTGATTTCTGCTTTATAGTGCTTATCGAAAGCCACATAGTAGTCGCCTACCAGGTGGTCACCCTTTTTACCCGATGATTCAGGAGTTTCGCCATTACCATACAGTTTCCATGCCAGCATCGACTTGCAGATATGAATACCACGGTCATTTACGATATTGGTTTTCACCACGTAGTTGCCGTTTGCCTGCATAATGTTAGCAAGTGCCGCACCCAACAGATTGTTGCGCACATGACCTAAGTGTAATGGTTTATTTGTATTGGGAGAAGAATATTCTATCATCACCAGTGGAGAACCGGTGGTTGGTTCGGTAATACCATAATGTTCGACAGCGTTTACTTCGTTAAGCAAATCGATCCATGCCGAAGCTGCGATAGTCAGGTTAAGGAATCCTTTGATTACATTGAAAGAAGCGACAACCGGTTCATTGGCTTTCAGATATTCACCAATTTCCTGTGCGGTTTGCTCCGGGCTCTTCTTCGAAATGCGCAAGAAAGGAAAAACAACTAAAGTCAAATGACCTTCGAACTCTTTTTTGGTCTTTTGAAGTTGCACTTGCTCGGGCGATACCTCTTGCCCGTAAAGCGCCTGTATGCCTTGGATAACAGATGCTGTCAGCTTATTTTCTATCTTCATTTCAATATGTTGTTAATAATTAGAACAAAGATAGAACAAAAAAACGAAAGGATATATAAGGGCGTTAAAGAACGTTCACGGTTATTTAACGTTTATAAGGTTTATCTACAAACGTTACACAAAGCAAAAAGGAGACGTGTTGCCTCCTCTCCATCAAATTTCTTTCTTAAATGTGTGTGTTCAGCAGTAATCAATTACGCTTCAACAGCAGCACACAGTTCAGCACCTGCTTTAAATTTGGCAACTTTCTTAGCCGGAATTGTAATCGATTGTTTAGTCGAAGGATTGATACCTGTACGCTCAGCTCTTTCGCTTACCTGGAAAGTTCCGAAGCCAACCAAAGATACTTTATCGCCATCTTTTAATGCGGTAGTAACTGAAGATACAAACGCTTCAAGCGCTTTCTTAGAATCACATTTACTCAATCCTGACTCTTCTGCAATTGCATTAATAAGTTCTGCCTTATTCATAGTTAAATTTTTAATAGTTATTATTTAAAAAGAGAAGAAAAACGTTTCACAAATATAAAGCTAACATTGAAATAATCAAATAAAAAAATCAAAAATATCGGCCATTTTATTGAATAACAGCTAATCAGCTAACGATTTACGCAAAAAACAGAAATTAATTCTTACTTTTGCGTTCTTATCAACAGCTATTTTTTTTGAGAAAACAGATATGATGAATATACCAAAAGTGACCAAGAACCTGATAATTATCAATGTTCTTATGTTTCTGGCAACCATGGTTGCACAAACTTACAACGTAGATTTAGCACGATATTTAGGACTGCACTTCTTTCTCGCTCCCGATTTTAACCTTGCGCAGTTGTTTACATATATGTTTATGCATGGCAGTTTCGGCCATTTATTTTTCAATATGTTTGCTGTATGGATGTTTGGCCGCACACTTGAAACTGTTTGGGGGCCGCGTCGTTTCCTGCTGTTCTATATTGTCTGCGGTCTGGGTGCCGGATTAATTCAGGAAGGTGTGCAGTATATAGAATATGTCACTACGCTTTCGCAATATACACAGGTGCAGACCTCATTCGGAGTGATTCCGATGACAGAATACCTGAACTATATGAATACAGTCGGTGCATCGGGTGCCGTATATGGTATTCTTCTGGGCTTCGGAATGTTATTTCCTAACACTCCGCTCTTTATTTTCCCACTGCCTATGCCTATTAAAGCCAAATATTTCGTGATGGGTTACGCGCTTATCGAACTCTTCTCGGGAATATCTAACAATCCGAATGATAATGTGGCACATTTTGCCCATCTCGGTGGTATGATTTTTGGTTTCTTTATGATAATGTACTGGAAGAAAAAGAATAAGAACAATAACAATGGCACATATTTTTACTGATCTTAAAGAAAAATTCAACAGAGGAAACACGGCTATTCAGCTCATTTTTATTAACCTCGGTGTATTTCTTGTTATCTCGCTTATTAACGTAATTCTGCTGCTTTGCGGCCGTAGTTTCGATCCGTTAGTAAGCTGGATTTCTCTGCCGGCATGGTTTGGACAGTTTATCATCCAGCCGTGGTCTATCTTTACCTATGCCTTTGTGCATCAGGATTTCTGGCATATTCTGTTTAATATGCTGTGGCTCTACTGGTTCGGGATGCTTTTCCTTACCCATTTCTCGAGCAAGCACTTGCGCGGTCTCTATCTCTTTGGCGCTTTCTGTGGCGGTTTGCTTTACATGATTGCCTACAACATCTTCCCTTATTTTGCAGGCGTACTCAATGGCGCTATACTGATGGGAGCATCGGCATCGGTAATGGCCATAGTCATTGCCACCACTTATCGCGACCCTAATTACCAGATACGTTTATTATTCCTCGGCGCCATTCGTCTGAAGTATTTTGCACTGGTTTTCATTGTAACTGATATGCTTTTCCTTACAGGGAATAATGCCGGCGGACACTTCTCGCATCTGGGTGGTGCATTGGGTGGATTTCTTTTCGCCTATGCCCTGAAGCGTGGCTTCGACCTGACGAAGTGGATCAACATTCCGCTGGATGCCATCGCTTCAATATTTAAGGCATCGAAGCGTCCGCGCAAAGCGAAAATGAAGGTGGAGTTCGGTAATGACCGCAACAAAGACTATAAATATAATGCACAGAAACGTGTATCGAACGAGGAGATCGATGCAATATTAGATAAAATCAAAAAATCGGGTTACGGAAGTCTTACAGAAGCAGAGAAGAAAAAGCTTTTTGACGCCAGCCAAAAATAGAGATGAAGAAGATTACCTCTTTCATTGGTTACATCATTCTGATAGCCAATGCTTTTTTCTGCGGGTTGTTCCTTATATCGGCCTACAGCTCGTACATTAATCCGGCAAGATTCCCTATCTTGTCTACTACAGGATTGGCTATTCCATTCCTTTTAATCATCGTTTTTGCTTTCTTCATCTTCTGGTTGTTTATTAAAACACGCTATTCGCTCTTATCGCTGGTGGTGCTTTTAGTGGCCTTTCCACAGATTCGTGCTTATGCGCCGATTAACTTCAATACATCACTTCCCAATGATGGAGGACGTCCTATTAAAGTATTATCTTATAATGTGATGTCGCTCGGTGGTTTCAATGGATGGGATCAGGAGAATCCTGTTATGCAATATATTCTCGATCAGGAAGCCGATATTGTTTGCTTGCAGGAATATAATGGAGCCTATTTATCTAAGCGGCAGAATCGTGAGATAGAGAAACTTTACCCTTATCGTTCTTACGAAAATATTGGCGAAAATGGTAGTTGCAACACATTGGCACTCTTTTCCAGATACCCCATTCTTTCTACCCGCACTCTGCCATTTGTCAGCAAATATAATGGCGCAACAGTCTCTGCTCTGAAGGTAAATAATGATACGCTTTATGTCATCAACACCCATTTAGAGTCGAATAAACTTGACCAGCACGAAAGAGAATCATATGAACAGATGTTGATTGATCCAAAAGCTGATGCCATCAAAACCGGATTGCCGCATTTGATAAGGAAATTGGGCGAATCGGCCTCTATCCGCGGCAAACAGGCTGATTATATTGCGGAAGAGATTAAGAAATTGCCAAAGAATAGCTTCATCCTGCTTTGTGGTGATTTCAATGATACACCCAATTCATATACGCATCGCATCATTTCGCAAGATTTAAATGATACGTTTATCCGCACCGGAAACGGACCGGGTATTTCATTCAACCGACATAAACTCTACTTCCGTATCGATCATATCCTGACGAGCAAAAACATCAAAAGTTATGATTGCAAAGTCGATCGCTACTCGAAGGATTCCGACCACTACCCTATTTCGTGTATTATCACGCTGGATTGACATAACGTCTCTTATTATACGAACAAACTTATGAATCTAAAGAAATCAGTATTAATTTTAGCAACAAGCTGTATGATTATTTCTTGTGGCCACAGAGCAGAAAACAATCCGTTTCTGACTGAGTTCCAGACTGAGAATGGTGTTCCGCCGTTCGACCAGATCCGTTTCGAACATTATGAACCGGCGTTCCGTGCAGGTATTGCCGAACAGAATGCCAACATCGATGCGATTGTAAACAATCCTGAAGCACCGACTTTCGATAATACGATTGTGGCGCTGGACAATAGTTCGCCTACGTTAAACCGTGTGGCAACTGTCTTTTATTCGCTTTCAGATGCCGCCACTACCGATGAACTGACTGCACTGTCAATGGAAATTGCACCGGTTTTATCGGAACAAAGCGACAATATCATGCTGAACAAAGCTTTGTTCGACAGAGTGAAAGCGGTTTACGATAATCAGAATGAGCTGAACCTGACGACTGAACAAAAACGTTTGTTAGATAAAACTTATAAAGCATTTGTTCGTTCGGGAGCCAATCTGAATGATGATCAGCAAGCTCGTCTTCGTGAAATCAACAAAGATCTTTCGATGCTGGAGATCGCTTTCAGCAACAATCTGCTGAACGAAAACAATGATTACAAACTATTTATCGATAACGAAGCAGATTTAAGCGGTCTGCCCGACTGGTTTATTGCAAGTGCTGCCGAAGAAGCTGCTGCTGCCGGCCAACCAGGCAAATGGCTCATCACTCTGCATAATTCAAGCCGCCTTCCTTTCTTACAGTATGCCGATAACCGCGAACTTCGCAAGCAAGTATATCTGGCCTATATCAACAAAGGCAACAATGGCGATAAGAACGATAATAAAGAAAACATCACCAATATCGTGAAACTTCGTTTGGAGAAGGCCAATATGATGGGCTATCCATCGTATGCCGATTTCGTGCTCGATGAAACGATGGCAAAAACATCGCCTGCAGTGATGGATTTCCTGAACAATCTTTGGGGCTATGCCTTGCCAAAAGCGAAAGAAGAACAGGCAAAACTTCAGACTATGATGGATGAAGAAGGCAATGGCGGAACCATTGAAGGCTGGGACTGGTGGTATTATACCGATAAATTGCGTGCCCGCGATTATGATTTGAATGAAGACGAAATCAAGCCGTACTTCAAGATGGAGAATGTGCGCGATGGTGCTTATATGGTGGCCAACAAGCTGTTTGGCATCGAATTCAAACCACTCGATAATGTGGCTGTTTATCATCCCGATGTTGAAGTATTCGAAGTGGTTGATGCTGATGGATCACAATTGGGTATCTTCTATACAGACTATTACCCACGTGCCAGCAAACGTGCAGGTGCCTGGATGGGTAACTTCCGCGAACAAAATGGTGAGGTTCGCCCTATTGTTTATAATGTAGGTAACTTCACAAAACCAGTAGGCGACACTCCTTCACTGCTGACACTTGATGAGGTAGAAACACTTTATCATGAGTTGGGTCATGGCTTGCACGGCCTGTTGTCGAAGACCAACTACGAAGGTACAGCAGGTACTAATGTTGCACGCGATTTTGTGGAGCTTCCTTCACAGATCAACGAACACTGGGCACTTGAACCAGAGGTATTAAAGATGTATGCACGTCACTACCAAACGGGCGAAGTTATTCCTGACGAACTGATTGAAAAGATTCAGAATCAGGCTACTTTCAACCAGGGCTTCATGACAACTGAATTGCTGGCAGCAGCTATTCTCGACATGAATCTTCATACGCTGACCAACGCCGACAACCTTGATGTTCTTGCCTACGAAACTGAAGCGATGAACAAGCTTGGCCTTATCGGTGCCATTGCTCCACGCTACCGCACCACTTATTTCAACCATATTGTAGGTGGTTATGCAGCGGGTTATTACAGCTATCTGTGGGCAAACGTGCTTGACAACGACGCCTTCGAAGCCTTCAAAGAAAACGGTTTGTTCGACCAGAACACAGCCAATCTTTACCGCAGCAATGTGCTCGAAAAAGGTGGCAGCGAAGATCCGATGGTGCTTTATAAAAACTTCCGTGGTGCAGAACCACAACTTGAACCAATGTTGAAAAACAGAGGAATGAAGTAAACATTTCTTTTAATTAAGATAGATGAAAAAGGCAGGAACCGAACGGTTTTCTGCCTTTTTTTATCGATTATATATTGAAAAATCTATTTGAATAAAACTGATAATAATACAGGCGTAGCAGGCTACGCCACTACAACAATACAATTTGTTTGAACCCATTTTTCTTAGTTTCAACGAATGTAGAGACGGCTGCGTGCAGCGTCTGAAGATACACAGTAAATGCATCCTGAAATATATTCATCTCCGACACAGGAGACGCTGCACGCAGCAGTCTCTACAATTAATATACAGAGATAATGACATATCTCATCACTATAACAAAATCATAATCCTTCCCACAAAAATTTAGCGGTGCAGCCTGCTGCGACCAATTACAAAGCAGAAGCATCATCACTTGTAATTCAAACAAAACACTAACAAAAACACCCGTTTTCATTTCTATTTAGTCCATTTATAAATAGAGGTTTATACCCAAAAAACAAAGAACAAATTCACTCACTTTACAAACACGATTGTTATATTTGTAACGATATAAAAAACTATTCATTGAAATTATGACAGTCGACAGAGTAAAAGAAGCGCAACGTGTTACGGTGATCGGTTTCTTTGTGAACTTACTGCTTAGTGCCGGAAAGATTACCGCAGGGATTGTTGGGCGAAGCTCTGCCATGATGGCAGATGGGATACATTCGCTTTCCGACTTCATTACAGATGTCATTGTCATTGTCTTTATCCGCATGTCGGCCAAAAAGTCGGATGAAGATCATACTTACGGGCATGGCAAATACGAGACGTTTGCTACTCTAATCATCTCATTAGCACTCCTTGCGGCGGGTATCGGCATCGGCTGGGAATCGGCACACAAGATACTTCGCGTTATTGCAGGCGAGGAAATTCCAAAACCACATCTTATTGCGCTTTGGGCAGCTCTGATTTCGATCGTGACAAAAGAGGTGCTGTATCGCTATACTAAAAAAGTGGGCGAACGAATTGACAGTCCGGCTGTGATTGCTAACGGATGGCATCACCGCTCGGATGCATTGTCTTCGATTGGTACGGCCATCGGTATTAGCGGAGCTATCTTTTTAGGAGATCACTGGCGCGTACTCGACCCGATTGCCGGACTTATTGTCTCGCTTTTCATCGTTAAGGTGGCTTACGATCTGGGCAAACCGAGCATAGACGAACTGGTTGAGCACTCTTTGCCACCCACTATCTGCGCCAAAATAGTACTGGCCATTTCTTCAAATCCGGCTGTGGTGAGCTATAGTGACTTAAAAACCCGTAAAATCGGTAATAATATTGCAATTGATGTGCATATTCAGCTCGATAAGAATCTTTCGTTTGTCGAGGCACACAGCATTACCAGCGATGTGGAAGAGGATATTAAAGAGGCGCTGGGGTGCGATGTATATATTAATATCCACACCGAACCCATAGACATAACCACCTGATTTTCTGATCTTAGCAGCAAGCTATCGGCAGCCTCTCGGCAAGCGCTTGCCAGCCTGCCGGAAAGCTATCGCTGACTACCCGGACAGCGCTGATCAGCAAACCGGCAAAAGACATCGAAAAAAATAATCTTTAAAGAATAGCAAAATAAACAGGAATACGGGCACGAATATGTATGTTTGTGCGTTATTACTTTGAAAAACTATCAGAAAACAAACTTTCAGGTTTATTTGTATAACGCAACCTATTATTTAACAATTTAATTTAAGTACTAAGAAAGAATCTTAAAATATCAATGCTATAAAAATATCACTCCTCAGGAAGAATATTTCTAAAAATACCACTAAGAATGTGCTGCAAAGCACTAAATAATTGATGTCTATTAACTGTAAATGTGGAAAAAAGGCTATATTTGCAGCCCTATATATATACGACAGAATTAAATTAAAACATAATCATAATAAATTTAATGTAAAATGCAAAACAAAGGATTTGTAAGACTTTTTGCGGTATTACTCACACTTGTCTGTGTGTTCTATCTGTCTTTCTCCTTCGTGACTCGCCACTATACCAAAAAAGCGGCTGAGTACGCTAACGGAGATTACATGGCAGAGCAGGATTACCTGGACTCTCTCGCAAACACGAAGGTGTGGTTGGGTTATACGCTGAAAGAAGTACGCGAACAGGAAATCAGTTTAGGTCTTGACCTTAAAGGTGGTATGAATGTAATCCTTGAAGTATCTGTTCCAGATGTTATCAAGGCTTTATCTGACCACAAAACCGACGAGAACTTTAACCAGGCATTGGCTGCTGCTGCTAAACAAGCACAAAACAGCAACGAAGACGTAATCACGCTTTTCGTAAAAGAATACCAGGTGCGTGTTCCAAACGGTCAGCTGGCTGAAATCTTCGCTACTCAACAATTGAAAGACAAAGTAAACACTCGTTCTACTAACGCTGAAGTAGAAAAAGTGTTGAGAGAAGAAGTAAAAGCCGCTGTAGCCAACTCTTTTAACGTGCTTCGTACACGTATCGACCGCTTCGGTGTAGTTCAGCCAAACATCCAGAGTCTTGAAGACAAAATGGGTCGTATCATGGTGGAACTTCCGGGTATCAAAGAGCCAGAGCGTGTTAGAAAACTTCTTCAGGGTTCTGCAAATCTTGAGTTCTGGGAAACATACAACTCGAAAGAGATCACTCCGTTCATGTACAGCGCTGATGCGAAACTTCGCACATTGATGGCTGAGTCTGAACCTGCTGTTGCTGATGCTGATTCTACAAAAGAAGTATTGGCTGACGCTGTAGGTACAACAAGCATCGCTGACAGCCTTGCTGCTGCATTGAAAGGTGATACTAAAGCTGACCAGGCTTCTATCGAGCAGTTGAAAAAAGAGCATCCTCTTTTGGCTATCTTCCAGCTTAACCCATATGAAGGTTCTCCTATTATCGGTTACGCTAACTACAAAGATACTGCTGCTATCAACAAATATCTGGCTATGCCTGAAGTTGCTGCAACTCTTCCACGCGATCTTCGTCTGAAATGGGGCGTTAGTCCTTTCGAAGCTGATCCGATGAAGCAGACTTACGAACTTTATGCTATCAAATCGACTGACCGCAGCGGTAAAGCGCCACTTGAAGGTGACGTGATTAACGATGCAAAAGACGACTTCGACCAGTTCGGTAAGCCATCTGTAAGCATGTCTATGAATCAGGAAGGTGCTCGTCGTTGGGCTCAGCTGACTAAACAAAATGTTGGCCGCAACATCGCTATCGTTCTTGATAACTATGTATACTCTGCTCCTACTGTGCAGAACGAAATTACCGGTGGTAGCTCTGTTATCACAGGTCACTTCACTCCAGAGCAGTCAAAAGACTTAGCAAACGTATTGAAATCGGGTAAAATGCCAGCTCCTGCGTATATCGTTCAGGAAGACATCGTTGGTCCTTCATTGGGTCAGGAGTCTATCAATGCAGGTATCTTCTCGTTCGTTACTGCGTTGATTCTGCTGATGATCTACATGTGCTGTATCTATGGCTTCATCCCTGGTATGATTGCTAACGGCGCATTGTTACTGAACTTCTTCTTTACGCTTGGTATTCTTTCTTCGTTCCAGGCTGCACTTACAATGTCGGGTATTGCCGGTATGGTGCTTGCTCTTGGTATGGCGGTGGATGCTAACGTACTTATCTACGAACGTACTAAAGAAGAATTGCGTGGTGGTAAAGGTGTGAAACAAGCGATCACAGACGGTTACTCGAATGCATTCTCTGCAATCTTTGACTCGAACTTAACATCGATCATCACCGGTATCATCCTGTTCAACTTCGGTACTGGTCCTATCCGTGGTTTTGCCACTACTCTGATCATCGGTATCTTGTGTTCATTCTTTACTGCAGTATTCCTGACTCGTCTGGTTTACGAATATTTCATGAGCAAAGACAGATTGAATTCACTGACATTCTCTACTGCTATCGGTGGTAAAATGTTGCTGAATACTCACTTCAACTTCATGAAAAACAACCGTCGTTCATTCATCATCACTGCTGTAATCCTTGTAGCATGTTTCATCACTTTGGGTCTGCGCGGCTTAAGCCAGAGCATCGACTTCACAGGTGGACGTAACTACAAAGTTCAGTTCGAACAACCAGTTGAACCAGAACAAGTACGTGGTATGTTGTCTAATCAGTTCGACGATGCTAACGTAAGCGTTATCGCTATCGGTACTGATAAGAAAACTGTACGTATCAGCACTAACTACCTGATTGAAAACAACGACAGCGATACTGACGCTCAGATTGAAGAACTGATCTACAGCGGTCTTAGACCACTGATCGGTCAGGGTACAACATTCGACCAGTTCGCTGATCGCGACAACTATACTGGTGGCAGCATCATCAGCTCGCAGAAAGTAGGTCCAAGTATTGCAGACGATATCCGTCGTGCAGCTATGTGGTCTGTAGCTTTCGCTCTGATTGCTATCGGTCTTTACATCCTGATCCGTTTCCGCAACATCGCTTACTCTGTAGGTTCTGTAGTGGCACTGACTTGCGATACCATCATGATCTTCGGTGTATTCTCATTGCTTTGGGGTATTGCTCCATTCTCTCTTGAGATCGACCAGACGTTCATCGGTGCTATCCTGACAGCGATCGGTTACTCAATCAATGACAAGGTGGTTATCTTCGACCGTGTACGTGAGTTCTTCAACCTGTACCCAAAACGTAGCACACGCCGCTTGTTCAACGATTCATTGAATACTACTCTGGCTCGTACAATCAATACATCAGTAAGTACATTATTGGTATTGTTCTGTATCTTCATCCTTGGTGGTGATTCAATCCGTAGCTTCGCCTTCGCAATGATTCTCGGTGTTATCATCGGTACATTGTCTTCATTGTTCATCGCTTCTCCTATCGCATACGAAATGTTGAAAGGAAGAGATCGCGAAGATCACATCGAAACAGAAGACGTGGTGTAATCCCACTCGCATCAATTAAACCCCAATAGGACGGGGCAGTTTCTTAACGGAAGCTGCCCCGTTTTTTTGTATCAGATTAGAAAGTTTATTGCTATATTGCAACCGTTACAGACATCAGGCGTTATATAACTAAAAAGAAATAAGATGAAGTTATTGACGATTTGTTTTATACTGATCCTTGCCGCGTGCAGCAAACCGGCCACGGGTCAGCAAAAAGATAGAGATATGAGACAGCTTACACCAGAAGAAAAGTATGTCATTATTGACAAAGGCACCGAAAGACCCGGCACGGGCAAGTTCAACAAGTTTTATGAAAACGGCGTGTATGTATGCCGTCAGTGCGGAACACCTCTTTATACCTCGGAAGATAAGTTCGATTCGGGTTGCGGATGGCCTGCTTTCGATGATGAGATTAAAGGCGCCGTGAAGCGTGTGCCCGATGCAGACGGACGTCGTGTGGAGATAGTTTGTGCCACTTGCGGCGGACACTTAGGACATGTATTCGAAGGCGAAGGATTTACCCCGAAGAACACACGCCATTGCGTGAACTCCATCAGCATGGATTTTATTCCGGCTGATGAACTGAAGACTGCCATCTTTGCCGGTGGCTGCTTCTGGGGCGTAGAGCATCTGATGCAGCAACAGAAGGGAGTAATCAGTGTGGAATCGGGTTACATTGGCGGGGAAAAAGAGAATCCTACTTATAAAGAAGTGTGCACCAAAACCACCGGACATGCCGAGGCTGTGCGTATTCTTTACGATCCTAAAGAGGTAAGCTATGAAACACTGGCGAAGCTTTTCTTTGAGATTCACGACCCAACTCAGGCCGATGGTCAAGGTCCGGACCTTGGTCCGCAATACCGTTCGGAAATCTTCTATCAGACCGAAGAGGAAAAAGAAACGGCTTTGAAACTGATTGCACAGCTCAAAGCCAAAGGATATGATGTGGTAACGGAGGTGACGAAAGCCACAACCTTCTACCCTGCCGAAGAGTATCATCAGGATTATTATGTAAATAAAGGCACGGAACCTTACTGCCACAGCCGTGTGAAACGCTTCTGATCAGCGCTGGCGATGTGGTGCCCGTAGTTCGTTCATCCGCTTCTGAATGAAGTAGAAGAAATCGGCCAGAATGGTCTGATACTGCGGATAATATTCCATCTCTTGCGTGAGATGTTCCTGAAACTGCTTAAAATTATAGAGATTGTTCTCGGGGTTATTGCCCCGGGAATAAAACTCATTTCCTAAACGCACGCAATAGGCCTGCATCAGCTGGCGGTGTTTTATAAAGTAATTGAGCACATAAATCGGCTCGTTGAGCACCAGCGACATGATATATTGCGGCAAAGCCTCATCCAGCGCAGGATTGATGGTGGTAACTATCTTATTGAACTGCGCAAAATAGAAAGCCTTTACTCCTTCATCACTCTGTGGCTGTGCCATGGTGTTGAGCATCTCGTTGGTAGTGTCATCATCGGTCAATTGCAGGCTTCCTTCATAAAACGAGACGACAGAGGGCAACACATTGTTGTTTTGCAAGACATCGGCCTGCTGCTCACCACTCATCTGTTCCCAGTACACAGGCGGTGTATAATCTAAGTTTATCAGCACAAAAAGCAGAAGAAGAGTTTTCATAATCTAAGGAATTTAGTTCGTTTCTATTATATATAACAGAAAAACGACAGAAAGGTTAAGACGGATAAAAAGGAATCAGGTAACAAATTGATACCCAATCGTTAACATTTGGGGGATTTGATTTGCCATCTTATTCTTATTTTTGTATAAACCGTAATCCGTTCTAAATCTGTATGAAATGATGAAACACAAAACAAGGTGGACTGTTCTGGCGGTGACTATCGCCTTCTCTTCTGCTACACTCTGCGC
>CAMTOS010000069.1 GCA_947074195.1 uncultured Bacteroides sp. | reverse complement strand
TTCAACAACTCATCTAACTTCTCTATCAATCGTGCAGCCTGCTCTTTCGCTCTTGCCTCAACTATTTCGGGCGTATTAACTACATTTGGGATGTAGATGTTGCCATAACCCAGAACAGGTTCAGCATAGTTCATCTGACAATAATAGGCGGTCGATTCTATATTGGTAAAAAACTGGCCGAGTCTGAAATGCATATGTCCGATAGGTGTATAAGCTTCTTCGCCACCACCGGCTGTAATGCTGGCAATAAGAGTTTTACCTTTTAGTTTATCACCACCTTCGCCGTAAGCAAAGCCATAAGATAGTGCGCGATCACACCATTGCTTTAATATGGCGGGCATATTGTACCAATAAACAGGGAACTGCAGCAGCACGACATCGGCTTTCAAAAGACTGGCATGTTCGGCTTCAATATCGATATTAAAATCAGGATATAATTCAGCAATATTCCTGATTTCTACATCCGGATATTTAGCTTTCAAACATTCAATAATCGTTTTATTGGCGGTCGATTTGCTGTAATTGCCATGTGCCAGTATGATGGTTAATGTTTTCATAAGCTGATTATTTTAAAAGATTCATTATATCGTCGGCAATCTGTACATCAGTGATGCCGTTGGCTTTCATTAGATCGGCAGCATTATAACGGTCTACAAATTCTTTTCTGAATCCATAGTTCTTTACTTTTAAAGCAGAAGTGCCCAGGTATCCGGCAATCTTTTCACCATAGCCACCTTCAGTAATTCCATCTTCTAATGTAATAACTAACTGATGATCTTTCTTCAAAGCATCGAGTGCTTCAGCATCAACACCGGTCAGATAGCGTGGATTGATAATGGTTGCTTTAATGCCATATTTATCTTCTAACTGCTTAGCCACTGTTTCGCCAAACTGATAGAAAGAGCCTACGGCAATGATGGCGACTTTCTCTCCCTTGCGCATGATCTTGAATTTATTGATCTGACTATAATCTTTCTCAAATTCCATATCAATTGAATGTACACCATTTGTTGGTACACGAATAGCCACCGGATGTTCCTTATAATTAGTTCCCCACTCCAGCATGGCGAAATATTCTTCCATACAAACAGGAGCAAGATAAATCATATTCGGAATGTTGCTGATTTCGATAATGTCAAAGAAACACTGATGAGATTGATCAGGAATACCATAAATACCTGTCAGAAATACAAGGAGCGTAGCCGGATTATCCTGCATACAGAGGTCTTCGGAAAGTTGGTCGAACGAACGTTGAAGAAAAGTTCCGTATACCGCATAAACGGGTTTCACGCCACTCTTAGCCAAACCCGAAGAGAAAGCTACACCATGTTCTTCGGCAATACCTACATCAATAAACTGACTACCGGCTTCTTTACGAACTTCAGGAGTAAAACCGATAACCTGAGGTGTAGCAGATGAAATGACAATCATTTCGGGATTATATTTCAATTTATTCATCAGGAATTTTCCGGTCATATCGCCATAATTCTGATAATCGCTTAAATCCTTCAAAGGCTTACCAGTTTTCAGATCAAAAGGCATGCTATAATGGAAATCTTCTTCATCTTTAATGGCTGGTTCATAACCCATACCCTTAAGTGTCTTGATATGAACCACTATCGGATGATCGATATCTTTTACAGACTGGAATGTTTTAATCAGCGCACCTACATCATTACCTTCAGGTTGATACATGTAATCCAGGTCTAAAGCTTTGAAGTAATTACATTCGCACTTACCATCGCTGTCGCGAAGATCTTTCAGATTCTTATAAATACCACCATGATTCTCGGCAATAGCCCACTGATTATCATTGACTACAATAATCATATTTGTGCCGATCTGTGCAAAATTATCGAGTCCTTCAAAAGCTTCGCCTCCGCTCAGGGCACCATCACCAATCAGTCCGACTACATTATACTTATCTTTTTTCAGATCACGTCCTTTCATTAAACCACAACACATACTCATGGAGGTAGAAGTGTGTCCAACAATAAAGAAGTCGTGCGGACTTTCTTTCGGATTTGTATATTCTGAAACTTCATTGTTGATGAAAGCATCCCGGCGACCTGTCAGGATTTTATGGGCAAAAGATTGATGAGATACATCATAAACAATCTGATCGACAGGTGAATTGAAGACATAATGCATAGCTACAGTAACTTCGACCACACCCAAATCCGGACCAACATGTCCGCCATATTTACTTACTTTATTCAGAATGATGGTTCGGATCTCTTCACAAACAACCTTTAGTTGATCAATAGAAAGTTTCTTTAAATCTTCGGGGGAATTGATTTTTTCGATATACATAAACGTAGGTTTTTAATTAACGCAATTATTCCAAAATCTCACATTAACTACTAACAAAATCAAGGCTTTAGAGTTTGTATACAAATTACAGTTTTAATAACCTTTATTACTGCTCAAGGCGGATACTGGCCATAGTTAAACAGTTTGGTGCAGATAGCTATGCAGTAAACCGCAGAGGGCTATGCAGAAAAGTGCAGAGCCCTATGCACCAATTTACAAATTAACTTAAAGAAAAATGGTGATACTATTTCAGAATAGCACTTATTGGGAAGGATGTAGTTGGATGATCTAAACCGATCATAGCATTGATAAGTCTTACTGATTTATATTGTGATAAATCGTCTATAGAAATCTGTCGGGGAGTAATGATTTGCTGATCTATAAGAAAAGCGCGCTGAGTGCCATAAAGCATAGGAGTAGCAGGCGTAAACAGGTCATCTTCACTTTCAAGAACAATGTTACAAAATGAAGTATCAGTCAGCATGCCATTCACAGTGATCAGGATATCATCGGCATCACCCTTATTCTGATAGAATTGATTCAAACGGGAACGATCCAGATACTTCTTATCATAGAAAAACGAATCAGCCTCAACGATTTTCAGCGATTGAATGACGGGATAGGTATAGGGAATATACTCAATCGAAACAATTTCAGTGTTATACACGATGCGGCACTTTACAACACCTTCACGCCTATCATCAGGAATTATTATTTCGGGAAGAATAATGCCTGAAGTTTGGAAAGCACGCTGTTTGTGATATTCATAATTGAACACCACACCATCAACAACCTTTATTGTTTCTATATACATCATACAAATGGAAGATAGATTTTCTGGTTCACTTCATCGTATTCATAGCGGCAATCGCTATTGATGGTAATACCCGATCCGCTTCTGAAATAGAGTGTGCCATTCTCGTTTTCTATATAGCGTATAGCCACGGCGGAGTCGAGGGTTTCCCCATCGAAATAACCAAAGATGCCACAATAATAGCCGCGCTTCTCGCCTTCGGCTTTTCGAATTAAACCGACAGTACCGGGCTTAGGTGCACCCGATATGGAACCTGCCGGAAGAAGCTCCATGAGTATATCGCCTAAGTGGGTTTTATAGTCACCGGGAAGCTGTCCCTGCACCTGTGAGCTGACTTGCAGAATCTCTCCTGAAGAAGTTTCCAATCGGTCGATATAGCGCATTTTAGGCACATTGATCTGACTGGCTACGCGACTTAAATCACTGCGGATTAAATCGACAATGGTATAGTGTTCGGAAGTCTCTTTATAATCTGATAATATAGTTTGTTCGGCATCGGGATGTCGCGCATCAATGGTTCCTTTCATGGGATAAGATGAAATTATGCCACTGGTATCGATCTTTACGAAAGTTTCGGGTGAAAAGCAAACAAACTTATCGGGCACCAGAATGGCATAGGGAGAGTTGCTTGCTTTCAGAATCTGCTCTAATGTATATCCCGTTTCGATCCGCGTTTTAGCAGTCAGATTAATCAGAAAAGTATCACCACGCTGCAGACCATTATAGACAATATCATATTTTGCTGCATAGTCGGCATATTCGTTATAAACCGGAGTAAAATGTTCTTTAGCCGGTATTGCTTGCGGAGTAAAGTTGGTCGCTTCCCCTACTCTCCACAATATATCGGTTTGCTGCAAAGGATTGTCCACAAAGAAACCATTCTCCATTTCAAAATCTATTCCAAACAGAAAGGGGTTACCGGCCGATGCAGCTTCGTTTATTTGTTTTTGTATTTTATGAACATTTTCCATGATGCAAAATTAAGTACTTTTGCACGATGAAAAAAATATTGGTTATCGATAATCAGGATTCCTTCGTTTATAATCTTGTAGAAATGCTTCGGGTAGCAGATGTTCCGTTTATCGTGATAAAAAGCGATGAACTGCGATTTCCGTTAAATACAGACCAAATCGCGGGTATATTGCTCTCACCCGGTGGAGGTCTTCCGGAAGAATATCCATTAATGATGGAACTGATTGACAGATACCATCAGCAGGTTCCATTTCTGGGAGTTTGTTTAGGGCATCAGGCTATAGCGCAATATTTTAAAGGAACATTGCTTCAGCTACCTAAACCACTGCATGGCCACGCATCTGAACTTAGACTCACGCCTCACTCCGATCTGCTTTTAAAAGGTTTAACTATTCCTTCTGTTATAGGACGCTATCATTCATGGGTGGTCGATAAAACAAATTTGCCCCAATCACTGATAAACCTTGCTGTAGACGAAGATGATAACATCATGGTTTTGCGTCATGCCAGCTTGCCCATATGGGGTGTACAGTTTCATCCGGAATCTGTGATTACTGATAAATGCGGAATGATGATACTAAAAAACTGGTTGTCGGTTTGTATGCCGGAAGAGCAATCTGTACAAAAATAATTATACAAAGCTACGGCATTGACAAGAACTATTAATAATTGGGATTGTTTTATAAAAAAAACAATTATTAATGGCCATCACCAATATAAAGCAGATATCCAAACTCAGTATCATGACTTTGGCTATCTTCAATGTTATCTCAGTCGTATCGCTGCGTGGACTTCCTGCAGAAGCTGAATATGGACTGAGTTCTGCTTTTTACTACATCATTGGTGCCATATTTTTTTTAATTCCAACTGCTTTAGTTGCCGCCGAACTGGCTGCCATGTTTCAGGATAAAGAAGGGGGTGTATTTCGCTGGGTGGGCGAAGCCTTTGGCAAGCAATTCGGTTTTCTGGCCATCTGGCTCCAGTGGATAGAGACTATCTTCTGGTTTGTAACGGTTCTTATTTTCGGTGCGGTTTGCCTGGCATTTATCGGCATGGATTCCATTCGCGATGCTTCGGTATCAAACAATAAAATTTATATACTTTTTATTGGAGTGGCTTTAATGTGGATCATCACTTTTATCTCTTTAAAAGGTTCTGCCTGGGTCAGCAAATTTGCCCGGATAGGTGGTTTGACAGGAACCATTATACCAACCATACTTCTTGTTATTCTTGCCATCATTTATCTTTCAGTAGGCGGTAAATCTGAAATGGATTTTCATGCAGATTTCTTTCCAGATTTAAATAAATTCGATAATCTGGTTCTGGCTATCAGTGTCTTTCTCTATTTTGCCGGGATGGAAATATCAGGCCTCCGGATAAAAGAGTTGAAGAATCCCGTTCGTGATTATCCGCGCGCAGTATTCTTAGGCTCACTTTTTATCGTCCTCATATTTGTGTCAGGCACTTATGCACTGGGCATCATTATACCACAAAAAGACATCAGTCTGACGCAAAGTGTATTGGTCGGATTCGATAATTATTTCAGATTTTTGCGCGTACACTGGTTGTCGCCCATCATTGCCATAGCACTGACTTTTGGTGTATTGGCAAGTGTACTCATCTGGGCAGTCGGTCCGTCGAAAGGTATATTTGCTGTGGGTAAAGCCGGTTATCTTCCTCCGTTCTTTCAGAAAACAAATAAAGTTGGAGCCGAAAAAAATATCCTGATTGTTCAGGCCATAGCGGTATCGTTAATAAGTATTCTGTTTGTTGTAATGCCATCGGTCGAGAGTTTCTATCAGATACTTTGCCAGCTCACCATTCTGCTCCATCTTTTAATGTATTTGCTAATGTTTGCTGCTGCCATCTATTTACGCTATTCGCTGAAAGAAGCAGCGCGTCCGTTCAGAATTGGAAAGAAAGGGAACCTGCTTTTATGGATAGTAGCCGGTGGCGGATTCATTGCTTCGTTTTTTGCATTTCTCGTTAGCTTTATTCCTCCGGGCCAAATAGAAACCGGTAGTCATGCGGTGTGGTACATCATTATGTCGATGGGATGTGTGATTTTCGTTGCCGCACCTTTCATCATTTATGCACTTCGGAAACCACAATGGAAGTCGAATGATGCCGATTCAGGTTTCAAACCCTTTCACTGGGAAGAAACAAATAAAGAAAAACAGACCTAACAACTCAAAAGATATGAATGAAACTTTTGGCGATAAAGTTGTGGCCTTTAATGCTCAACTGAATTATACAGGCGAACTTCCACCCGGATTTCAGGTGGTTAATCCATTTATGGATAATCCTGAAACAATGGTAGTGATGAAGAAGTTTTATGACAAGTATTATAATGATAACCGGGAACGGAAGTTTATTGTAGGCATTAATCCCGGCAGGCATGGAGCAGCCATTACCGGAGTTCCGTTTACCGACACCAAAAGACTGGAAGAGGTTTGCGGTATTAAAATGCACTCCTCCTATTCGCATGAGGTTTCATCAGTTTTTGTCTATGAGATGATTAAGGAATATGGAGGCGTGGAGAAGTTTTATCAGAATTTCTACATCAATTCTGTATTCCCGCTGGCAATCGTTATCGATAAAAAAGGGAAGTGGCTAAATGCGAATTATTATGATGACCCTATGCTATTCAGCATGACAGAAGACTTTATGATTGAGTGTGTGAGAAAGCAAATTGACTTTGGACTCGATACGAAAGAAGTCTATATTCTCGGCGCAAAGAATGCAACGTTTATTGCCAAAATAAATAAGCGTGCCAATCTTTTCGGAAAGATGACCATTCTTGAGCATCCGCGCTATGTACAACAATATAAAACCAAAGAGAAACAGTTTTATATCGATAAATATATCCGATTGTTAAACCAATAAAAGAAATTATTATGGGCTTCAAAGTAGGCGATAGAGTAAGATGGAATTCAGAAGCGGGATATGTAACCGGAACTATCATTAAAGTACATACCAGCGATTTCGATTATAAAGGTTGGACGCATCACGCTACTCCGGAAGAACCGCAGTATGAGATTCAGAGTGATAAATCGGATCATATTGCTGCTCATCGGGGTGAAGCTTTATCTAAAATAGAATAAATTATTGACTTATCAATCTTCTGTCAATAGCCGTTTATAAGAGGTATCAATACATATCGCTCCAATAGGCGCGCTTATCAGGATGGAAAGAACTGCAACAGTCAGCACGATTTGTCCGCAAGGCAAGCCCATAGCCAATGGCAGCGAACCAATGGCCGCCTGCACTGTGGCTTTTGGTAAATAAGCAAACATACAGAACAATCTTTCTTTTGCATTGAGTGGAGTCCCTAAAGTGCAGAGAAATACACCAATCATGCGACATACCATAGCACAGAGAATAACGGCAATTGCAGCAAGTCCTGCAGCAAAAGCGTACTGCAAATCGACAACTGCACCTACCATAACAAACAGAATAATCTCAGCAGCAATCCATAACTTTGTAAATTTAGGAGATATACGATTAGCCAGTACAGGGTAATAGCGCAATAGAGAAATCCCCATAAACATAACCGCTAATAGTCCCGAAAGCGGAATAATACCATCTAAAACATCTTCTAACTTTAGAAATAAGAAAGCAAAGCTCAGTATAATAATCAGTTTAATGGAATCGCGAAGATGAAAACGCTTGAAATAGAAGGTCAGAACGTATCCGGCAATCAACCCTAATGCTACACCCGTGATAATAGATACAGGTATCCGGCCAAAGCTCATAGCAGAGATTTCCTCACCTGAAGACAATGAAATAAAGGCCGAGAAGAGGACAATTACAAATACATCATCAACAGAACCGGCTGCCATAATCATTTGCGGAATCCCCTTTTTAATACCGATCCTCTTTTCCATCAGCATTAACATTCGCGGTACTATCACGGCAGGAGATACAGCTGCCACAACTGCACCCATAATTGCTGCATCGAGCAATGAAACACCCAACAGTAAGGGAGCAAATATCATCATTCCACCTATTTCGAGACAAGCCGGAAGGAAGCACATCAGGATGGCAGGACGTCCTACTTTCTTTAAATCGTTTATATCAAGCGCCAGACCGGCCCGCAAAAGAATAATCACTAAAGCTATCTTGCGCAATTCTACTGATATTCCCAATAGTGACGGAGCAATGAGATTGCAAACATACGGACCTAAGATGATGCCTGTAAGCAACATCCCCAGCAAAGCAGGTAGACGTAGTTTTGTGAAAAGATAACCTAATATCAGTCCTAAAAGGAATATGTAAGCCAGACTTGTAAGCATAATCAATCATTTTTGAATCTATCTGTAAAAAATAATAGCACCTACTTACTCACCTATCGAATAACAGATGCTTAAGTAGATGCTATTAGCTTATCTCTGATGAATCAGAGGGCAGTTAAAGGGAAGCATCATTCCCGATAAATATGAATACAAAGATATAATTAATCTTCCAATCCAATGATTTTATCTGGTAAAAACTACCATTATTCAGTTTAAAGAATCTGCATGACCTCTCTCCAGTTATCTACACGGCTATAAGACTCATTCTTTAAATTGATATTATGCGGCTGGGTAAATAGTATTCTGTGCCCTTTAAAATAATCCAGGTTCTTGGGATGATCATCAATCATGATATCGCCCATGACACTATCTTTTTTACCACAAAATATCATCTGCTTATAACTGATAAAGGGAAAATATTTCTGAAGCCACATCTGTTTATCATTAATACATCCCGGAAATTCGGTAGCTGCCGAAACGATAAGCAAATCATATTTATCATTTAAATATTTCAATCCTTCAATAGCATCTTCCATCAATGGAGCATGATAAAAGAAGTTATTCGAGGAGACAATCTTTTTTAAATCAGGAAAGGCTTTATATTCCTCTATCCCATTGAGATCATCTATTACTTTAATCATACCCTTATTTGTGTACTGTCCTTCAATTAATGGTAAATAAACATTTGCCAGTACACCATCCATATCAACTAATATTTTCTTTTTCATATCTTTCAGTTTTTTAAAATTACAGGAAGATTATATGAGTTTCGGTAATCTTTGAGTTTATTCGGTTTTTGCAGCTATTCATGATTTATCCGCAATTAATACCGCATTAATCCAATATTTCCCGCATATATCTTCTTTTTTTCTTCTAAATATAATTATTTTTGCGATATATTGCGGTTTTACTTAATCAAATTGCCCATGCTAAAGGAAGAAAGACAGCAGATTATTCTGAATAAACTGAATGAGAATCATCGGATATATATCACTGCATTGAGCCGTGAACTTAATGTCTCTGATGATACTTTGAGACGTGATCTCACTGAAATGGAAATGAACGGATTGCTGACCAAAGTTCATGGCGGAGCGATACCCAAATCGGGCATACCACACGATTTTAAAGGACGATTACAAACGGAGATAGATAAGAAAAGAGAGATGGCCGCGAAGGTTATTCCTTTCTTTAAAAACGGGGATGTCATATTGATTGACGGAGGTACATCTAACCTTGAAGTTATTCGACAATTGCCGGGACATCTATATTTTACAATCTATACGAATAGTTTTCCTATTGCGACCGAGGTAATGAACTATCCGAATATTGAACTCAACTTTCTTGGAGGTACTCTGTTCAGAAGCTCGCAGGTAACTGTAGGTATACCTGTTTATCAGGAATTGCAAACCATCTATGCGGACTGGTTAATTCTTGGTGTATGTAGCGTTCATCCTAAAATCGGATTGACAGGACCTGATCGTGAGGAATCGATCATTAAACGTATAATGATAGAAAAGGCATCGAAAACTATAGTTATAGCCGATGCCCTTAAAATGAATACTGCCGAAAATTATGTTATTGGTTCGATTGGCGATATTGATTATCTGGTAGTTGAGGATGCACAGAAAGAAGAGATGAAAGCGCTGTTTGCACCATATAAAAGCAAAGTTATATAGAGTCCATCTAATCAACCAGTGCTATATCCACTCTTCGTGCCTGTGAAGTATCGGGGTTATTATCAACGCCACCAACTTCAGTTGTCATACGTTCGGGTTCAATTTCATAACCTATCAATCGTTTATAGACTACATTGGCTCGTTTTGTACAGTAAAGTGTGTTCTGTTCATCATCGCCAGTAGGTTCTGTATATCCGCGAATCACTATTCTTGTTCCGGGATTTTGTTTTAATGTGCGGGCTATTCGCGCAACTTTGGGTAATTCCTGTTCATCTAAATCGATGCCTTTTGGCAGGAAGTATAAGACAGGAAAATACAAGTTACCTGTGGATGCAATAACAGGAATTGAAACGGTCTGTCTGACTTCTCTCTGTTGCACCGTAGACCGGTTAATTATGGAGGGTTGCTGCGGTTCCGAAGTAGTTTGTGTTACAAACTGAATGACTTCAGGTACAGTTTCAAATATCAGTTCCGGTTCGGGCTCAGGGAGAGGAGCTAAAACTACATAATCATAACCGGGAAGTCCTTTGGTATAATAAGTATCGGTATATGAGATAACTTTCTTGCTGCGACCGAAACAGAATTTTGCCCGTATGCCACTTTCCCATATATAATTATCCTGATGTTTTACCTTAGGCATACCATCCATCATTTTACCGGTAATATATTCGATGCCACTATATACACCAATAGAAAAAAGCGGAGTTACTGAAAACGATGCGCCCAATTTTCCTCCTACAGTAGCATGCCATTTTGTATCGCCTTTGATAATCTTTTCAGAAGAATGAAGCGGTTTGATGGTTGCTTTAGTGCCTATTGCACCAATAACGGGAGAGAGCTCAAGTTTCCATCTGCTTTGTGAGGTTGTACAACAGAATCCTAAGAGGTTAAGATTCATTTGTGCACCATACTTCTGAAAAAAGACATGACTCTTTAGCTCAGAAAAAGCCCAGCCATCTAAACCCGACTGACTATTACTGAAATATTGATTACCGGAGTAAACAAGAGAGTAATCGCTATATTTCGATTTAGAAGTCATGTTCATATGTCCTACCTCAGCGAAGCCTTCGAGTGAAATCAAAGAATTAAACTGATAGCCTCCAAATACTCCGGTGGACCAGCCGATATTTGGTTTATCGTGACCAAATGAACTAAACATACTCACACCAAAAGGCATTCCGCCTTTAACGCCGATATACCCATAGCTTTCCTTAAAACACTGCTTTTTAGGATAGGTGTTCTGAGCTGCTATTCCCTGAAATAAGAAGAGCAGAATTAGAATAGATGTCGTAATAATTTTATTCATAGATTTCACTTAGTTAACGTTAAGAGGATAACATTTAAATGCATAACAAAAAAATGTATCTAAATGTTATAGAAATATCAACTAAATTCTATGAAATCTAAGCGTCAGATAAGGTTAACTATAAATCCGCAGAGCAGTGCATAGGTCATCACGAAAAGAATATAGAGCATAAAGTGTTTCATGCCAAGCACAATCTTTAATGCGCCGAGATTAGTAATCTTCGTGGCAGGACCAGTGACCATAAAGGCAGTAGCAGCGCCGTAACTCATGCCATAGTCCAGCCATGCTATAAGCAATGGTATAGTACCACCACCGCACATGTAAAGAGGAACGCCGATAGTTGCAGCCATCAACAAGCCGAAACCTTTGTGTGTATTGCCAAAAACAGCTGCAAAACTATCGGCAGGAATATATCTCTGAAAAAGAGCAGCCAGAATAATACCCATCAGAAAGTAAAGACCAGTTGTCTTTATATTTCGCCAGATATTCTTCAAAAAACGAATAATGATGTTGGGATGTGTATCACGGTTTACCGGCTCTTTAAATCCATCGAAATTAAAGAAAGGCTTTTTCTGATAGAAATAATGGACGAACAAACCGGCGGTTATACCGCAAATTAAACATGAAAGGATTCTGATGATTAATAATGGCATTCCCAGTGCTGCACTATACAACATCAACTGTGGATTGATAAGTACCGAACTCATCATAAATGCAGCAAGCCAATCTTGTCGCATGCCTTTCTGGGCAAACGAAGCAGCAATGGGGATAGTGCCATACATACAAAGCGGTGAAATCATGCCAAGCAAAGCTGCAGGAATAACTCCCCATAAACCCATAGGAAGGTAAGAGGAATTAGAAAAGAGGTGATGAATCTTGTTTTTCCCGAAAACGGAAATAAGAGATCCGATAGTAATACCCAGTATCCAGTAAGGAAATATTTGCCCGAACAGGATACTGAAGTAATACCAAAAATAGATAGCTTCGCGTGTTATGATGTCTTGTGTCAACTTAGTCAATAATAAGAAGTTCATATTCTAATGAACCCAGACCTATTTCTGCGGAATGAGTGGTAGTAAGCTTTCCATTCTGCCGGGCAATGCGCGCTCTTAAATCAGCACCATCAGGAGCAGCATCTACTAAATCGAGGCAAGCCTTATCGAGAGCAACCGGATCGAGTGAAGCCAGAATACCAATATCGGCCATGGTAGGTTGTGCCGGATGGGCATTGCAGTCACAATCCACTGAGAGGCGGTTCATGACATTGATATAAATATAATTTTCGGCTCCGGCATAATCGACAATCGATTTCGCAGCTTCGGCCATTGATTCGAGGAATGAATTCTGATCACCATATAAACCCGACCAGCTGCTGCCGGCTGTATGTATATGACTTTTCCCGTTAGATGAGGCATAACCAATGGACATATTTTTTAATGCTCCGCCATAACCTGCCATAGCATGTCCCTTGAAATGAGATAAAACAACATGGAATTGATAATCGTTGAAACGGGCACCCACCCGATTGATGTTTAAATGTTTGCCATTCGTTACCGGCAAATCCATGGTATTTCTTTCATCCATTATAACTACTGTAGCAATAGCGGTATAACCCCTGTCGGCAGCAATCTGATAATGCATGGCCGTGCTGGCACGACTACCTCCATAGGCCGTATTACACTCTACTATATCGCCATTAACGGTTTGTACCAGATCTTTTATCAGTTCCGGAGCCAGATGATTGGAGTTAACCCCTTCGCCTGTACTTATTTTTACAGCAACTTTTTGTCCGTCGGCAGGCTTGCGACCCATGGCCTCATAGAGAGCAAGAAGTGCTTCAGATGAGATATTCCGGGTCATATAAACTACTGCGGCCGGTGAACTAACCGGAGTGTATGGCCCTGAGACCACTCCTTCACTTTTATTGCCGCTGACATCTACAGTAGTCAATCGGAAATAATACTCTGCATCATTTGTCAGATTAGTGATGGTCGCCAACTGTGCACCTTTCCCTATTTCGATAATACGACTCGTATCATCGTTTATGGTTATTTCCACTTTATTGAAATCGGTATCGGTCGGATCGATCCAGGATAGTGTTACAAAGCCATTGCCCGGCACACCATGAATTTCGGAAACTTCGGCAGGAGATGTAGTATCGTTTGGATCAGGAGCAACGGGTACAGTGGGCCGGCTGAATACTCCGGGGCTTTTATTACCATTTGTATCGATGGTGCGCAATGCAAAAACATACGAAGTCCCATTTATCAGATTATTGACTGTGGCATGCTGTACCCCTTTTGGAATATCCATGATCTCGGCACCCGAGATAAATGTGAGCTCTACCCGATCGAAATCATTGTCAGCAGGATCGAGCCAGCGAAGCGTAATTTCGCCATCGCCGGGAATAGTGCTGACTTCGGTAACTTCTGCAGGAGGAGCCAGGTCAGCCTCATCCAAAGTAAGAGATTTACTACAGGCAAAAAGAAGACCTATGGCAATTAAAGAAAAGAAGATAATAAACTGAAAGGCGATCTGCCTGAAATAGATTGATATAGATAAGTCTTTCATAGAAGGTGTTTTGTGATTAGTAATTAAGAGTAGAAAGTCCCGAACCAGTCCTTTCAGCTAAACTTTGAAAGAAGCTGATTCGGGACAGAGATGAAATCAGACATTAAAGAGATAATCTTTGCAGTATTAGTATCAATCCAAAACACCAATTTCTTTTAGCCAGTTGTTCACCCCGTTACTTTTACGAATAGATTCGTCTATATCTGCCTGCGGCTTATGTCCGCGAACAGTGAGTCCTTTCAGGAATTTGGCATTAGGCTGTGCTTTTTGCATATCGACAAAACAGCGGGCCTCGCCACCACCTCCATGCGTACAGAATGGAACGATGGTTTTGCCGGTAAAGTCATTGTCAGACAAAAAAGTCAGCACCGGAGGCGCCATAGTGCTCCACCAGTTGGGTGTTCCCACGAAGATCACATCATACTGGTCCAGGTTCTGCACCTTCCCTTTAATGGCAGGTTTAAGTCCGGCCTGTATATCAGCTTTGGCAACCTCTACACATTTATTATAATCACTCGGATAAGGTTTCACCGCCTCAATTTCGAAAATATCGGCACCGGTTTTTTCCTGAATAAACTTAGCAAGAGTTTCGGTGTTCTTTCCTTCGGACCAGGAGTAATAAACGACAAGAATCTTTTGATCTTTATCGCCTGCATAACTTTTCACAGATGACATCAGCATACACAATAAAATAATTACAGAATAAAAGACTTTCATTTTTTTCTTTGTTTATATTAGATTTGAATTGACGTAAAAATCTACTTCATTTTTACAAAAACAAAGATAATTGGAAAAGAAAGCTCTAATAGTAAACGAATTACGGATTGTTGTATACGAATTACGGATATGCAGTTTTTAGCGCAAACGAATGATGCGCTGATTACTGCTTCCTCTGAAAGCAAGTGCAGGATTGTGAAAAGATTGGTCAAAACGGCCGTCGACCAATACATTTATATAAGGCAATAGTGCGGCCAGACGGGGTTTAGTCTGAATTTGTTCTAAAGTATAACCAGTATAGCACCATATATTCAGACGGGTTGCTTCGGAAATGCGCTGAAGCAAATGAAGAAAGTCTTCCGGATGATACAAAGGATCACCACCAGAGAAAGTGATACCATCGAGCAAGGGATTAGCATTGATTTCCCGGATAATCTCATCGATACGAGCTTCGGTTAATGGTTCACCCATCGCCGGATCCCAGCTTTCAGGGTTGTGACATCCCGGACAATGATGAGCGCATCCGGCAAGATAAATTGCATACCGGATACCCTCACCATCGACAATAGTTTCAGGATATGTATAGAGTAAGTTCATTCAGAATTACTGATGTTTTACACGATCATGCTCTTCGGCACGTTTAGCAGAGTTCCATGAGTTGAGATCGCCGGTCAGATAACCAGTAATACGGCGCATACGAAGAATGTTTTCGCTGCGGCATACCGGACATTTGTCATAGATCACCCCTTTATATCCACAGTTATTACAAGTATCTACCGGGTGATTGATCGAACCATAACCAATATTCTCATCGTGCATTACTTTCACAATCTTAGCGATAGCACGAATGTTCTTTTGTGCTTCACCGTCAAGCTCTACATAAGTGATGTGACCACCTTTTGTTACAGCATGGAATGGCGCCTCACGACGAATCTTTTCGATGATTGATACCGATTCTTTTACATCCACATGGAACGAGTTTACATAATAGTCGCGATCTGTTACACCGGCAATTTCACCATATTTACGTCTGTCTATACGAGTAAAACGACCCGATAAACCTTCGGCTGGAGTAGCAAGTACAGAGTAATTCAGTTCATACTTCTTTTTGAATTCTTCGGCCACTGCGTTCAGTGTCTGAATAGCTTCATAAAGTGTATTCCACGACTTATCGTTTTTGGCATGACCTTCGCCATAGATAGCCACCATCGCATTGTGGCCGCCAATGAAACCGATGCCCAGTGTACCGCTTCTTAAAACATCGCCCACTTCGGAGTTAGGAGTTAGTGAATCGCCACCTTTCCATACATCGTTCCCCATCATAAACGGAAACTGACGAGCCAAAGCTGTACGTTGATACTGATAGCGGGTATAAAGCTGTTCGCCCACGAGATGCGCCTTTGCTGAAAGCGATTCAAGGAAAATCTCCTTGGCTTTTAGTTCGATGGCTTCTTTGTTAGGTGATGCATGCAGCAATTCTTCTGCCTGCTTACGGGCTTCGATAGCCAGACGAGGCATATTTATAGTTGTGAACGACAGGTTACCACGACCTAATGAACTTCTTTCGCCGGCTACATTTTCGAACACACGTGTACGGCATCCCATAGTAGCTAACTCGTAGCGATAACGTTTCGGATCGTTTGCATCCCACAGTTCGTGCTGATTAAACGGAGTATCGAGGAACATGAAGTTCGGGAAAAGAGCTTTAGCAGTAGTACGACAAGCTTTCAGGAACAAATCGAAGTTCGGCGCTTTAAAGGTCATCTTACCATTTTCTGCCGCTTCGAAATCTTCCATTGCTTTCTGATAATCTTCTTCAGAATAAGACACGCCATCTTTTACTTTAAAGATCTGGATAGGAAATACCGGCACTTCACCACGAGTTCCAAGACCTTCGATGGTTGTAATCATCAGTTCTTCGATGACCATACGACCTTCAGGAGAAGTATCTGTACCATAGTTGATTGAGCTGAATACAACCTGATTACCTCCACGCGAATGCATGGTATTCAGATTGTGGATAAAGCCTTCCATAGCCTGGTGCGTATCTTTTCTGGTCAGCTGATAAGCTTTACGAATGATTGTTCCCAGTGCATCTGTATTGATGTTTACCTGAATAGCAGTTAAAGCCAGACGCAAAGCCTCAACTTCCTGCGCCAATGGTTCAATAGATTTCAGGTGCTCAGTTGCAAGAACAGCAATAGCCTTTTCTTCAACAGCCAGATTGTATTCCATCTGCGCATAAAATGCCACCAGTGAAGAGAGATGTTTGCGGAATGATTTAGCCACACCCTTAGCCATAAAGAAGTCGAATGCCGGAATAGATTGTCCGCCATGCTGCTCGTTCTGGTTAGTCTGAAAGACAATAGTGGCCAGTGTTGCATAGCTCTGAATGCTTTGCGGTGTACGAATGCTACCGTTCTTTGTGCGGAAGCCACGTTCAAACAAATCATCCATATCATATTGAATACAAGTGGTTGTTTTGGTTGGATAGTAATCCAGGTCATGTATATGGATATCGCCTAACTGATGCGCTTCGGCAAATGCTTTTGGAAGCAGATATTTGTAAGTATAATCTTTAGTTACTTCAGAAGCGAAAGTCATCATCTGTCCGGCTGGAGTGTGACTGCTCATGTTGGCATTGCTCAGATTCACATCGTTCTTGTCTATGGCAACAATACCATCCATAACCTGCTTCATCTGCGTTTT
>CAMTOS010000068.1 GCA_947074195.1 uncultured Bacteroides sp. | reverse complement strand
TTTTCGAAGATGGAGATACTCGTCAGTCAGCATCTATTATCAATATGGAAAAAGAGGGAATCAGCAAATTATCTAATTTTGATACTTATGTAAAAGATCAGAGAGAATATACTGGTTATACGATGAAAAAATATACTCCAATGTGTTTTTATGATGGTACAACTGCTGTAGACGGGCTTGGTTTAGGAAATTTCATGATCTCTCAATACCAAAACTATGATTATTTACGTTATTCAGATATCCTGTTAATGGCTGCCGAATTAGGTAGTTCTAATGCTAAACAATATTTGAATGATGTAAGAAAACGTGCTTACACAACTGATGGTACAGTGTCACCAAAATTCAAAGAATTAGAACCGACAAAAGAAAATATTATGAACGAACGCAGATTGGAATTCGTATTTGAAGGTCACCGCTACTGGGACTTGCTTCGTCAGGGTGTTTCTTATGCCGCTTCACAGATCAGTGTAAATGAGATGAAAGTTCTGACCGGAGGTGTTGATGCAACAGTAACTATTAATGCACAAAACATCATCGATAAACAAGGTTTGATGCAGATCCCTCAAGATCAGATCAACCTTTCGGATGGCGTATTGAAACAGAATCCAGGATGGTAATTTTTAATTATTAAACCAATCGTATTATGAAAAAACTCTTTAATCTATTTACGCTTCTTATGCTGTGTGCATTTGCATTTACGGCATGTAACGATGATGACACCAAACTGGGTATTATCGATGTGAAGTCAGAAGAACTTGTTCCGGGTATTGCTTTTACTATTATACCGGATGCTCAAAACCCTAATATTATATATTTAGAAAGTAAAATGGGTGCTAAATATACTCCGCTATGGGAAACTCCACAGGGACGTAGTCAGAAAGAGAAAGTTACCTTGAGATTACCTTTCGATGGTACTTACTCAGTTACATTCGGTGTAATGACTCGTGGTGGTGCTGTTTATGGCGAACCTGCTACATTTAAAATCGAAGAATTCTGTGCTGATTTTGTGAACGATGATCTTTGGACATACCTTACCGGTGGTGTAGGCAATTCAAAAGTTTGGGTTTACAATAACGGTGATTATGGTTTGGATGCTGGTGGTGAAATGGCTTATGGCGACCCATCGACTACAATTGAATGGAATAACTTCTCTTTCAACTGGGATCCGGGTAAAGGATGGACAGGCGATAGCAATATCTTTGGAAGTACAATGACTTTCAGTCTTGATGGTGGTGCAGATGTAAATATCATCAATACATATACTGATGGTGATGCTGTTGCCGAAAGAATTGAAAATGGTACATTCATGCTGAATGTTGATGATAAAACTCTGACTTTCAATGATTGCACACTAATGCACACTGTTGGATGGGATCATATGACAACTACAGCAGGATGGTCTAAAGATTTGAAGATTCTTACTTTGACTGAAAATTTCCTTCAGGTAGGTGTATTGCGTAACAAAGATACTTCAGGTGAAGACGAATGGTGGCTGATCTGGAACTTTGTTTCTAAAGACTGGGCTGATAGTTATGTTCCTGCAGAGTTACCTGATCCTGTTCCTGGTATCGATGGCGATGCTAACGACATCATCACTACTACACGTACCAAAACATGGGCGCTTTCTATCAGCTCTCCATATGACTGGGCTACACTTGAAGGTGATTTGATGAATGGTTTCAACTCTCCTGAAGATTATAACAACGGATGGTCTGCTTATGATGCTAATATGATTGCTGCAACGAAACTTGTCTTCACTGCAGGTGGTTCTAACAGTGGTACTTATACTTTCTCTTCTTATGGTAATGACGATATTGAAGGTGAATATACTATCGATGCTAACAACGATATTACTTTCGATCAGCCTTTATATGCTGTAATCAGTCATACAAACTGGGGATGGGATTCTTATACTTATCTGACTACAACTGCTGAAAACAAACTTCGTATTATCAAGACCAAAACAGATGTAATGGGTAATATTACTGATATGTGGTTGGGCTGTCGTGCAGAAGATAAAGCAGAATATACAGCTTATCACTTTGAAGTAGGTACTGGTGCTCTTCCTTCTGTAGACCCTGTGAAAGTATTGACAACTCGTTTAACAGGTGGTAGTTCATTAACTTATAAAGTTGATTTGGCTTATCCTTTCTGCTGGGGTTACAAGGTTGGTGATCCAAGTTCATTCTCAATCTCTGCTACTGATGTATTCCCTGACTGGACTGGCTGGAGCGAAGCAACTTACCAGTATGCTGAACAGATTCGCTTTACTTTCAACAATAATGGTTCTGCAACGTTTATCGATAATAATGGTGTTTCTACTGATGGTACATTCCAGATTATCGATGGTGACTCTGGCTATGGAGCTGATATCGTGAAGTTCAATGGTATCCTTGTTTCAGAAAGTGAGCCTATCACTTATACTGGTCCCGGCGGTTGGGTTAACTTCAACTTCAATGAAAACTATGAAGGACTGTTAGCTAATGCACCAACAGATGCAGGATGGTTGGAACTTTACAGTTGGGAGTATGATGCTGATGGTGCTGTATCAGGCGTTTGGTTAGGTATTATTCAGGCTGGTGGCGTACAGGATGGTGCTGATCTTACAGCAGAAAGACGCGTATTCCATTTTATAGTTGAATAAGAACTTATTTATATCCGGGGAGAGTATATCTGTTGATTATACTCTCTCCTCTTTTTATTTATCGTATTAAACAAATATCATGAAAAATTTCCTATCTTTTTTCCTGGGCCTGATGGCTTTATCTGTGGGATTTACATCTTGTTCATCTGATGATACTAAAGATGTTACTCCTGAAATTATTCTGTCTGCATCCGAGATTGCAATACCACAGCAAGGCGAAGAAACAGTTTTTTATATTAAATGTAATGTAAACTGGACAATAACCGGAGAAACAGACTGGTGCACCGTATCTCCTTCATCAGGTGACGGTGGAACAACAACTAAAGTTTTCCTGAATGTATCAGCAAACCAGTCCGGAACAGACCGTACAAACGTTCTTTATATCAATGCAGGTGCTGATAGCAAATCTCTTACAATTAATCAGCTTATCAGTATGTCTTTGAATCAGACACAATATACCGCTAAGGCAGAAGGCGATGTGGTCGAAGTAAAATTAAACACTGTTGGCGGTCATTCAATTACTGTAAACCATAACTGGATTACCCGCCAGACCGATACAAGGGCAAGTGAAGCTATTGAACGTTTCGTTATCGCTCCAAACGTAACCGGTGCTCAACGTACGGGTACAATTACTTTCAAATTGAAAGGTGTTGAAGAAACTGTAACCATTAATCAGGATGTTATCGAAGTTCCTGCTGCCGATCGTTCCGGTATGGAAAGCGATGCAATGGAACTTGCCGGTAAAATGATTATTGGCTGGAACTTAGGTAATACACTCGAAGCAACCGGAAGCGAAACATCATGGGGTAATCCTGTTACAACTCAGGCGATGATTGATATGGTAAAAGAAGCTGGTTTCAATGCAGTTCGTATTCCATGTAACTGGATGACCGGTTATGTAGAAGATACAGAAAGCTGCATCATTAAAGCGACATGGCTGGCACGTGTAAAGGAAGTGGTTGATTATTGTGTAGGCCGCGATATGTATGCTATTATTAATATTCACTGGGACGGCGGATGGCTGGAAAACAATCCGACTTACGCTATGCAGGAAGAAGTTAACCGCAAACAACAAATCCTTTGGACTCAGATTGCTACTTACTTCCGCGATTATGATGAGTTATTGTTATTCGCAGGAACAAATGAAGTTCACGTGGAAGGTGTGTATGATGATAACCGTGTAACTGCAGAGAATCACGAAGTACAGCAATCGTTCAATCAGGTATTTGTAGATGCAGTACGCGCTACTGGCGGTCGTAATGCTTACCGTAATCTTATCGTTCAGTCATACAATACGCAGATAAATTTTGCTTTAGGCAATCTGAAAATGCCAATAGATCAAATATCAGATCGTCTGATGATGGAAGTTCACTTCTATGATCCATATAACTATGCATTGGATGAATCTAACCCTACTATGTACTGGGGAGAACCTTATGCAGCTTTCGGAATTGATAACTGGGGACAGGAAGATCATGTAGATACAAGCTTTGCATCTATTAAATCGAGCTTTGTAGACAAAGGTATACCAGTAATCATCGGTGAATTCGGTGCAAACCGTCATTCGATGACAGATGAAAATATTATCAATTCACGTGCCTACTATCTGGAATATGTAGTGCGTTCAGCAAAGAATAACGGCTTGGTTCCATTCTATTGGGATAATGGTGGAATTCAAGAAGAACCAACCATTAATCAGATGGCTATTTTCGATAGAAAACGCCTGAAAGTGGTTGACCAGCCTGCACTCGACGCTATTATGCGTGGAGCTGCAAATCAATAAAATTATGAGCGCATAATTTTTCCGGTTTATAGATTTTTTTAGTTCGCGGATCATTCCTTTTTTACTCTCTGAACGCTTCATGTTTATCTAAAGAGTAAGTTTGGAATGATCCGTTTTTTATTGGCAAATTATCGTCAAAACCCTCTCAGATGTGTTATTTAAAGGGTATTTATCAAAATATCCCCTGTATTGAAACATATTGTACACTTATTGCATACAAAATATATGGTTACCGAAAACATATTAAAAGGCTGATAAGCGCTTATTAGTGTAATTTTGCTTCAACTTAAAAAACCGAATCCAATAATAAATTAAAAAATAAAGTTAGCGATGAAAAACACTTGTATTTTCTTGACTGCACTTCTCTTAACGGCCTGCGGATCTTCTGCCGGTTATAAAACAGAAAAAGATGGTGTAGTAGTAGATGTAAAAGCAGCGCATCAGAACGATGTGAAAAAAGTGCGATTGCAGGTAGTGAACAATAATATTATTCACGTATCGGCAACTCCCGATAAAAGATTTTCTGACGAGCAGAGTCTGATCGTCATTCCGCAGGAAGATAAATCAACGAAGTTTACTGTAACCGAGAACGGTAACGAAGTGGTATTATCTACTGCAACGCTTAAAGCATCTGTAAATAAACTTACCGGTGAGGTAAGCTTTGCAGATTCTTTGGGCGCTCCGATTCTCAGTGAAAAAATAGGTGGTGGAAAAACATTTGAACCAATCGAGGTAGAAGGCACAAAAGGATACACAATGCGTCAGGAATTTGAAAGTCCTGAAGACGAAGCATTCTACGGTTTAGGTCAGCATCAGGCTGATGAGTTTAATTATAAAGGTAAAAACGAAGAATTATTTCAGTATAACACAAAAGTCTCGGTTCCTTTCATTGTATCTAATAAGAACTATGGTATCCTTTGGGATAACTATTCTTTAAGTCGTGTTGGCGATCCCCGCGATTACGAACAACTCAATGAAGTATTTAAGATTTTCGACAAGAATGATAAACCCGGCGGTCTGACAGGAACATGGATTCCGGCCAAATCATCTGGTGCATCTACACTTGTCCGTACAGAGCCATATCTCTATTTCGAGAATCTGAAAGCCAACAGAGAACTTCTTCCTGAAGGTTTCCCTTTGAATGGCGCGAATGTAACTTTCGAAGGTGCTATCGAAGCTCCCGAAACAGGTACTTACAACTTCCTTCTCTATTATGCAGGTTACGTAAAAGTATATCTAAACAATCAGTTAATCGTTCCCGAAAGATGGCGTACAGCATGGAATCCGAACAGTTATAAATTTACTGCCGATTTGATTAAAGGTAAACCATATGCACTTCGCATCGAATGGCAACCTGATGGTGGTGAATCTTACTGTGGTTTGCGCGTACTTCCTCCAAGAACAAAAGAAGAAATCGAACGTCTTTCTATCTTCAGTGAAATGGGTAATGAAATCGATTACTATTTCATCTATGGCGAAAACATGGACGAAGTAATCAGTGGTTACCGTACACTTACCGGTAAAGCTCAGATCATGCCTAAATGGGCGATGGGTTACTGGCAGAGTCGTGAGAAGTATAATACTCAGAAAGAAATGCTTGATGTACTTCGCGAATTCCGCGAACGTAATATTCCGATTGATAATATCGTACTCGACTGGAACCACTGGCCGGAAGATGCATGGGGTAGCCATGAGTTCGACCTGAACCGTTTCCCTGATCCTAAAGGAATGGTGGATACAATTCACGATATGAATGCGAAAATCATGATCAGTGTATGGCCTAAGTTCTATACAACTACTGAACACTATAAAGAATTTGATGAAAAAGGCTGGATTTATCAGCAAGCTGTTGTCGATTCACTACGCGACTGGGTAGGTCCTGGTTATACTTATTCTTTCTATGATGCTTACGATCCTGAAGCCCGTAAATTGTTCTGGAATCAGATGAAAGATCACTACTATCCATTGGGTATTGATGCATGGTGGATGGATGCTTCTGAACCTAATGTGCGCGACTGTACCGACATCGAATACCGTAAGGCTTTGTCTGGCCCTACAGCTCTTGGCCCTGCTGCCAAATATTTCAATACGTATGCATTGATGAATGCTGAAGCTATATATGACGGACAGCGCGAAGAAGAACCAAACCGTCGTGTATTCTTATTAACACGTTCTGGTTTTGCTGGTTTGCAGCGATACAGTACTGCGACATGGAGTGGTGACATCGCTACCCGTTGGGAAGACCTGAAAGCACAGGTATCTGCAGGTTTGAACTTTGCGATGAGTGGTATTCCTTACTGGACTATGGATATCGGTGGTTTCTGTGTGGAAAAACGTTATGAAGATGCACAACGCGAACTGAACAAAACCGGTATAGCAAACGACGATTATAAAGAATGGCGTGAACTGAACACTCGATGGTATCAGTTTGGTGCATTCTCTCCATTGTTCCGTGCACATGGCCAGTATCCTTACCGTGAAGTTTGGAATATTGCTCCGGAAGGAACTCCAACTTACAAATCGATTGTATGGTACACTGAGCTTCGTTATCGCATGATGCCTTATATCTACTCGCTTGCAGGTATGACTCACTTCAATGACTATACCATTATGCGTGCCCTTGTAATGGATCATGGTAAAGATAAGAACACAGAAAATATCGGTGATGAATATATGTTCGGTCCTAACTTGTTGGTTGCTCCTGTATACGAATATGGTGTGCGTGAGCGTGAAGTTTACTTCCCTAACACAAGCGGATGGTATGATTTCTACACAGGTAAATATATCCGCGGTGGACAGACACTAATGGTACAAGCTCCTTATGAGATGATTCCATTGTACGCTCCTGCAGGTGCTATCATTCCTTTCGGTCCATTGACACAATATACCGATGAAAAAGCGCTTGATGAAGTTACATTATATGTATATGGTGGTAAAAACGGAAGCTTCACACTTTACGAAGATGAAGGTACAAACTATGATTACGAAAACGGATTGTACACTATGATTCCTTTATCTTTCAATCAGGCTGATCAGTCGCTGACTATCGGTCAACGTGAAGGCAGCTATCCAGGAATGGTGGAAAACCGCAAGTTCAATATCATTTATGTTGATGCAAATAATCCTAAGCCTTACAATCCTGAAGCAATTGGCAAAGTGGTGAATTACTCTGGCGAGGCGATCACAGTTAAACTGTAATGCATCTTATCCCTTTCAATCATGACAAAGAGAATTAGTTTCATATTTTTGTTTTTAATGCTATGGTGCAGCATCGGTGTGGCACAGACAACACCGGTGCGTAGCAGAGCATCCTTCAACGATAACTGGCAATTCCATTTAGGCAATGTTGAAGGTGCACAACTTCCTGATTTCGATGACAGTCAGTGGCGTACATTGAATGTACCCCACGACTGGTCAATCGAGTTGCCATTCAGCGAAGATGCACCGGCAGGTCCCGGCGGCGGGGCACTCCCCGGCGGACTGGGCTGGTATCGTAAATCATTTACTCCTGCTTCTGCCGATATCAACGGCAAGCAGGTTTATATCGATTTCGATGGCGTTTATATGAATTCGGAAGTATTCATCAATGGACATTCTCTGGGTGTTCGTCCGTTTGGTTATAATACTTTTCGTTATGATCTTACTCCTTATCTGATTCCCGATAAAGAGAATGTAATTGCTGTAAAGGTCAATAACGATGAACAGCCAAACTCACGTTGGTATACCGGTAGTGGTATTTATCGTAATACCTGGCTCAACATTACCGATCCTTTGCACGTAGCACAGTGGGGTACTTATATTACTACTCCCGAAATTACAGCTCAAAAAGCAATAGTCGATGTTACAACGACAATAGATAATAAATACAAGCATAAAGAAGATTTTACTATTACCACTAAAATCCTTAATGCAAGAAACAGCGTTGTGGCTCAGGCTTCTACCGCTTCACAATCAATTTCTGCTGACGGTGTAGCAGAGTTGAAGCAGATATTAACGGTTAAAAACCCCGTTCGCTGGTCACTCGATAATCCATATCTCTATACGGTTCAAACCGAAGTGTATAAGAAAGGTAAGCTTGTCGATACCTACGAAACTCCTCTTGGCATTCGCGATTTCTATTTTGATGCAGCCAAAGGATTCTTCCTGAATGGTGAGTCAGTAAAAATCAAAGGCGTATGTCTGCACCACGATTTAGGTGCTCTTGGCGCAGCGTTTAATACCCGCGCACAGGAACGCCAGCTCGAAATTCTGAAAGAGATGGGTGTTAACAGCATCCGTGTTTCTCACAATCCTCCTGCGCCCGAAGTACTGGAGCTTTGCGACCGCATGGGGATTATTGTTCAGGACGAAACATTCGATATCTGGCGCAAGCGTAAGACAGAGTTCGACTACTCTCGCTTCTTTAACGAATGGCACGAACGCGATCTGACAGATCACATCATGCGCGACCGCAATCACCCTTCTATCATGATGTGGAGTATCGGTAACGAAGTGCTCGAACAATGGAGTCATGCTGATGCCGATACACTGAGTCTGGCAGAAGCGAACCTGATTCTAAACTTCGGTCAGGATCAAAGCTTACTGGCTAAAGATGAAGAAGGTTCATCGGGGGTAAACTCACTATTGACACAAAAACTGGCCAATCTGGTTCGTTCGCTCGATACTACCCGTGTGATTACTGCCGGATGCAACGAAGCAAGCCCAAGAAACTATCTGTTTCAGTCGGGTGCGCTCGATCTGATTGGTTTCAACTATCAGGACAAAGATTTCGCTACTGTTCCTCAGAACTTCCCCGGAAAACCATTTATCATTACCGAAAGTACTTCGGCATTGATGACCCGTGGTTATTACCGTATGCCAAGCGACTCGATGTTTATCTGGCCTGAGCGATGGGATAAACCATTCTACGAACCAACATTCGCCTGTTCCTCTTACGACAACTGCCATGTGCCCTGGGGTACTACGCACGAAGAAAGCTGGAGATGGGCGCGCGATAATGATTTTATCTCAGGTCTCTATGTATGGACCGGTTTCGACTACTTAGGCGAACCAACTCCTTACGGCTGGCCGGCTCGTAGCTCATTCTTTGGTATCGTAGATTTAGCGGGTTTCCCGAAAGATGTCTACTATATGTATCAGAGTGAATGGACTAATGATGATGTGCTTCACTTGTTCCCTCACTGGAACTGGACTCCGGGACAGGATATCGACATGTGGGCCTATTATAACAATGCCGATGAGGCCGAGCTTTTTGTGAACGGCGTTTCAAAAGGCATTCGTACCAAGCAAGGCGATGATATGCATGTGGTTTGGAGAGTTCCTTTTGAACCCGGAACTGTGAAAGTAGTATCGCGCAAAAATGGCAAAGAGGTGTTGAGCCGCGAACTTAAAACAGCCGGCGCTCCGGCACAGATCCGTCTGACTGCTGATCGCAATCAGGTGAAAGCCGATGGAACTGACCTGAGTTTTGTAACTGTAGAAATTCTTGACGCCGATGGCAATATTGTTCCAACTGCCGATAATCTGGTGGAATTCGAACTAAGTGGTCCTGCCTTTATTGCAGGTGTCGATAATGGCAATCCTTTATCGCACGAAAGTTTCCAGGCTCCACAGCGTAAGGCATTCAATGGTAAGGCCTTGGCCATCTTGCAAAATGATGGTAATCCTGGTGCAATTAAGCTAAAGGCTACTGGCGAAGGACTTCAGCCGGCAGAGCTCATAATTATTAGTCAACCCTAAAAACCGAATTACACAACAATGAAAAATAAGAACTTTTTAGCTGCATGTGCGCTTGTGGCCTTATCGGCTACAACCCTGCATGCACAGTCTCCGGTCTATTTAGATAAAAATGCTCCTATAGAAGAAAGAATTCAGGATGCACTTTCACGCATGACGCTCGAAGAGAAAGTAGCCATGACCCATGCACAAAGTAAATTCAGCAGCCCGGGTGTGCCACGCCTTGGTATACCTGAACTTTGGTGGAGTGATGGCCCTCACGGTGTACGTGCAGAAATCGAATGGAACTCATGGGGCTATGCCAACTGGACCAACGACTCGATCACTGCATTCCCTGCGCTGACTTGTCTGGCGGCCACATGGAACCCTGAGTTATCTTATGAATATGGTAATGCACTTGGTGCAGAAGCCCGTTTCCGTAAGAAAGATGTCATTCTCGGTCCTGGTGTAAACATGTACCGTCATCCGCTGAATGGCCGTAACTTCGAGTATATGGGCGAAGACCCTTATCTGGCATCGGTTATGGTTGTACCTTATATCCATGGAGTTCAGGAAAACGGCGTAGCCACAAGTACCAAACACTATGTGCTGAACGACCAGGAGAAATGGCGCGGACACATCAATGTAGAGATCTCCGACCGCGCATTGCATGAAATTTATCTGCCACCTTTCAAAGCGGCTATTGTCGATGGTCAGGGATGGACCATTATGGGTGCTTACAATAAAGTGCGCGGACAACACGCTTGTCACAATGAGTTCCTTTTGAACGATATCCTGAAAGGCGATTGGGGCTTTGATGGCGTTGTGGTAACCGACTGGGGTGGTACGCACGATACAAAAGAGGCTGCGCTTTACGGACTCGATGTAGAGATGGGATCTTACACCAACGGTTTGACATCAGAATCTGAATTCGGTTATAATAACTATTATCTGGCCGATCCGTATCTTGAAATGCTGAAAAGCGGAGAAGTACCAATGAGTACTGTCGATGATAAAGCATCACGCATCCTGCGTCTGATCTTCCGTACAGCAATGAATCCTGATCGTCCTTGGGGCTCGCAGGCAACGCCTGAGCATGCTGCTGTGGCACGTTCGGTTGGCGAAGAAGGTATTGTTCTTCTAAGAAACCAGCCTGCAGTTAAAAAAGGAAATCCGTTGTTGCCTATCGATGCATCAAAATACAATAAAATATTGGTAGTTGGCGAAAATGCCACTCGCTCTATGTCAGCAGGTGGTGGTTCTTCTGAACTGAAACCAAAGAACGAAATTTCTCCGTTACAGGGACTACAGGCCATGTATGGCGATAAGATCTCTTATGCACCGGGATACATGGCTGGCCGCTCTATGTACGGCAATGTCGATGTAATTCCAACAGCTGTAGAAGATTCGCTTCGTGCTGAGGCTGTGGCTATGGCAAAAGATGCCGATTTAGTGATCTACGTTGGTGGTCTGAACAAGAACCACGAGCAAGATTGTGAAGCAGGCGACCGCATCATTTACGGTCTTCCGTTTGCACAAGATGCACTTATCGAAGAAATTCTTGCCGTAAACCCTAACATGGTGATGACATTGCTTAGCGGTAATGCCGTAGAAATGCCATGGATAAACCGTGTTCCTGCCATTGTTCAGGCATGGTATTTAGGTTCTGAAGGTGGAAACGCCATTGCAAATGTACTGAGCGGTGAAGTGAATCCAAGCGGTAAGCTGCCATTCTCATTTCCTGTTAAACTGGAAGATAACGGCGCCATTCATTATGGTGAAATGAGTTATCCGGGCGATAGCATTAACCAGACGTATCTGGAAGATATTTTAGTGGGATATCGTTGGCACGATACTAAAAAGATTCCGGCGCTTTATCCTTTCGGATATGGTTTGAGCTATACCACTTTTGAATTTGGTAAACCAGTAATCTCAAATAAGAAAATGGACCGTGATGGCTCAGTAGAAGTAAAAATTAAAGTTAAGAATACTGGTAAAGTTGCCGGAAAAGAAGTTGTACAGTTGTATGTACACGACAAGAAATCTTCTGTTTTGCGTCCTGAAAAGGAACTTAAGGGTTTTCAGAAGATTAGTCTGCTACCCGGCGAAGAAAAAGAAGTTTCATTTACTATTACGCCAGCCGAACTAAGCTACTATGATGACGTGCGTCACGAGTGGGTAGCAGAGCCCGGCATTTTCGAAGCGTTGATAGGAAATTCGTCAACAAACATAAAAGGCAAAGCTCAATTTGAATTAGTTAATTAGTAAGGTAAAGGTTTAGATTGTTTATAAGTGAGGCTATATGAAGAGAATTATGTTCTCTTCATATAGCCTTATTATTTTTTTAAACAAACAGATTTAATGGGTTGTTATATATATGTTAACGAACAAATTCATGCTATTTTATGATTCATTTACCGGAGAACTATCTGCTGTTTTCCGGCAAGCGCTTGGCAGCTTACTGGTGAGCGCTTCCTGTCATGCTGAGAAGCTATTGCCGGCAGGCTGATAAGCTATCGCTGGGAGTGAGTTGTAAATGGATGAAAATCAATGACATAAATAAATAACGATATAGCAATTATGATTAACGGTTATTCTGAAATCTTTGAAAGTAACACGAGTTACGAAACTATCCTCAAAAACAATACTTTAGAGGAATTGAAGCAAATGAGTAAATTCTTTGGACTTACCATACCTCAGCATCTTATAAAAGATGAGTTCGTAAAGCAAATGGCCGAAAAGGTATTAATCGATGCGCCTGCCTGGCTCGAACGATTGCCGATGTATGAGATGGATATATTGGAGAAGCTTCTCGAAAAAGAGCCCGGCGTATATGTGGCGATGCCCAAAACACTGTTCTCCTTGTGCATTTTCGAACTCAATCTGGTGGTTGTCGACGAAGAGACTTTACCCGATGCTTTTATATACATTCTCTGCGATGATGTACGCAATGCCATCCTTCCTCATATTTATGAGATTCATGCACGTCGGCTTGAACATATAGAAGATCATGTAGAGAAAATTATTCTCGGATTAGTGAATATCTATGGACGGCTGGGATTAAGCGATCTGAAAAACCGGGTTAACTTTTTATTGACAGACGAGAAGCGTGCAAAGATTAATATTCCGGCCTATTTCGAAAAATCGTTTCTGGTAGACCGCTATCTGATACATACTCGTGGCTTCGAGGAGTTCCCCGATGAGGAATTCTATATGATTACGCCCGTTTATCCGGACCCGCAATGGTTTGTTAAGAATGAACGCCGCGGTTTGATCCGTAATGCAGCTTATCCACTGGATACGATTATCGCTTTTGGTGAGCAGCCTTATGTGGTGCCGGGTGATAAAGATGCCATTGCGTTTTATGACTTCCTGCACGACGAACTACACAAATCGGTTGATGAATCGCATTTTACGTTTGCCATGTGCTGGTATCATCTGCAAATGGATGTCAAGGTAGGTACGATCATTTCGAAGCTCGTTGAAGGTGCGCAGATAGACGATGTACGCTTTCTGAACACAGCCGTCGAAAAGTTTGCTGCCTTCTCTAACAACTGTCCCCGCTGGATGCTGAAAGGCAATACTCCAAAAGGAATAGGCGAACATTTTGGCAAGGAAGCACAGGAACAGGCTGCCAGAGATCCGAAAAGTGTGATACCGTTTGGTGATGCTCATAATCCCGGTCTTTCGCCTTTCATAGCTGCCCCGAAAGTAGGCCGTAACGATGCATGTCCGTGTGGCAGTGGAAAGAAGTATAAACATTGTTGCGGACAGGGAAACTGATTAAACCTTATGCCCTGCTTTTTCGTTCTGAATATATAACCGGGTGAAGATGTGCTGTGTGCAAATGAATCACCGAAACAATCTCTGAAAAATGAAAAAGCTCTTATTCATATTATTCTTCGTTCCTGCCCTTGCCTTTGCGCAGGAGTGGAATGTGGCTGTTGATGCCGGTGTTGGTTTCAACTATCTTTCATCTAATCTGGAAACCAGTAATAGTGCCCAGATTGGCGTCAAAGCGGGTGCAACTGTATCTTATACTACCTGGTTCAATCTGTTGGCAGAGACGGGTGTAAGCTATCTGAACAATAAAGGAGGGAAAATATATCTTATAGATCTTCAGCATAAAGCCGTTAACTCTATCGATGCAAAAATGCAGGATTTACGCTTTCCGATCAATTTCGGGTATGTGGTTTATATTACCGATGAATGGAGTTTCACCCCAAAAGTAGGTGCATGGTTTGCCTGGGGAGTAGGAGGCAGATCGCACATCAGAGCCACCGATGAAAAAGGGAATGAATATAAAGTGAGTTATAATGCTTATGATGCCTTTGAATACGCTTTCGATAAAGAAACCTATTATATAGGGGCGTTTAAGAAGTTTGATGTAGGTGTAAGCGTGGGAATAGATTTCCGTTATACGAATCTGGCTATTCGTGCAAAATGCGATATAGGCTTGAAGAATTTAAATCCTTCACTTGAGAATCCGCAAAGTCGCTGCTATGCCATAATGTTAGGATATTTCTTTTGATAAATATGTTATTTAACATTTTTAATGACCTCGCATGGGGTCATTTTTTTTGTTTTAATATGCTATGACATTATGATAGTTATTCTTGGTGTATAGTAAAAAATTACGTCTTTAACATTTATAATATTATCATAATATTATATGAATAGGGGTAGATATTTGATTTTTGGTTTTTATTTTGTTTGATGATAATGCTCTGGAAAATTACAATATGTTCGGGAAAAATCGCCTATGATGGTCATTTTGTCTAATAAATCTGTCATTGGAAGAAAGTTTTTTGAAGAAATATCAATATTAATTCATTATTTATCCGTAAAAATAGTTCAAACTCATTAAAATATATATTTTTGTAATCTCACTCATGAACTACCTTCATGTGTGATAACAGACTATAACAACTATTAGTAAAAAATACAAACTTATTCTATAAGATTCTAACTAGGTATTATACAAAAACATTCATTTAATGATAAATCGTATGAGAAAATTACTACCCGGCAGTCAACTGCTAAAAAAAGTGGGATTATCACTTTTTCTTGTAGCTTCTTTCCATCTCGGAATCAATGCGCAAATTTCCTATCCAGGTAAACCGGCAACAACGGTATATCAGTTAGACAGTAAATCACTACCTGTACACGAGGTGATTATGCCTTACAATGTACAGAAGCTTAAAGCTGAAGACCAGGAAAACAACGAAAAACTGGGCCGTCCTTTAAGAGTAGCACAGACTCTTGAGACTTCACTTGATCTTGCTACACAAGGTGAATGGACAAAACTTGAAAATGGCGAATATATTTGCCGTATGCGTGTGAGCTCTCCGGGTGCACTTGCATTATTATTCTCTTATTCTGATTTCTTTGTACCAGCAGGTACATCACTTTATATCTATAATGCAAATAAAACTCATGTTTTAGGTGCTTATACTGCTCAGACACACCCTGAAGGTGGTATTTTCTCAACTGAAATGCTGGCTGGTGATGAGGCGATTTTTGAATTCGTAACTCCATCAAGAGATATTTTACCTCGTATCACTTTAGATCAGGTAGGTTATTGCTATAACAATATTACTGTAAGCCATATCGCTCCTGCAGCAGCTTTCTCAAGTGATATGTCAACACGTATCGGCGAATCTGGTTCTTGTATGGTAAACATCAACTGTTCTGAAGGTGAAATATGGCAGGAGAAGAAAAAAGGTGTTGTACAGATGACCATGTATATTTCTTCACTTGGTGGCTGGTATATCTGTTCTGGTACATTGATTAATAATACCAAACAAGATTTGATTCCATACATTCTTTCAGCTTTCCACTGCTACGAAGGTTCAAACAATACAACCGACTTGCCAAGATGGATCTTTAAATTCCATTACGATTCTCCAACTTGTAACAACGCTAACCCAACAGGTACTCGTTCTATCACTGGTTGTGAATTGCGTACTGCAGTGCCTATCAGTGGTGGTTCTGATGGTTTGCTTCTTGAGCTTACTAAAGAAATTCCTGAAGACTGGGATGTATACTTCAATGGTTGGGACCGCAGAAATGCAGTTGTGGCAGGTCGTGGTGTAAGTATTCACCATCCTTCTGGCGACGTGAAAAAGATCTCTTCTTTCGATACATATGTTTCAGATACATGGAGAAGCCAGGAAACAGGTGCAACTAATGCACACTGGAACTTCAGATTCGTTCAGACTGAAAACGGCTGGGGGGTAACTGAAGGCGGTTCATCTGGTTCGCCAATGTTTACTAACGAACAGTTGGTAACTGGTACTTTGACCGGTGGTAACTCTTCTTGTTCTTATGGAAATGGTTCTAACCTTTATGGTAAATTGTGGTACCACTGGGACAAATATGGTTCAACTCCTGATACACAGATGAAAACATGGTTAGATCCACTTGATCTTGGTGTTGAAACTCTTGAAGGTACAAACTATAGCGCTGATTCTCCTCGTTTGAATATTGATTATACTGAACTTGTATTCTATTCAAATGAAATTAATGTTCCTGGTGATATCCAGACTGTAAAAATTGAAGGTTTTAACCTTGAAGGTACTATCAGCCTTGCTTCTGATGCTGTTTTCCCATTGTCTCTTGATGGTGAAACATGGAGCGAATCAATCGAACTTCCGAGTGAAGGTGGCGAATTCTTTGTTTGCTATGTTCCTGCAGTAATTGGTTACAATACAGGTATGATTACTGTTTCTAACCCAAGCTTACGTGCAGATATGTATATCAATATTACAGCATCAAGCTGTCCTGCATTTGAAATGGAACAATTGCTTACTCCTAAAGGTGATATCGATGTAGCTTATAACTTTGCATTCAACGTAACAGGTGGCGTTGCTCCTTACACATATACTATCGTTTCGGGCAGACTTCCAAGAGGTGTTGAAATGAGTGAAGACGGTGTTATTTCTGGTACTCCTCTTGATGGTGGTAACTATAACTTCGCATTCACTGTAACAGATGCTAATGGCTGTAAAGGTACTTATGTAACTTCTATCTATGTAGTATGTAGTGTAGTAGAAACTTATCCGTTCCAGGAAAGCTTCGATACTCAGGATGTATTTGGTACATGCTGGAGCCAGGAATATATTAAAGGTGAAAACGACTGGGTAATTCAGCGTTATGTATCTGGTTCTTACTATCAGGCGAAGAGTGATCCAAACTATGCTTACTTCAGTAAAGAAGGTTCTGAAGATGTAACAACTATGCTTGTAACTCCTCAGTTAGATCTTTCTAAGATCAGTAGCCCATACTTGTCATTCTGGAATGTACAACGTAACAAACTTGGTATTCAGGACGAACTAAATGTATACTACAAAAACAGCGCAGATGCTGACTGGACTCTTCTGACTTCATTTACTGCAAGCCAGATGGTATGGAAACAGACTGATATGCCTCTTCCAAATCCATCAGATGAATATTTCATCGGTTTCGAAGCTGTAGGTAAAGGTGGTCGTGGTGTAGCTGTTGA
>CAMTOS010000067.1 GCA_947074195.1 uncultured Bacteroides sp. | reverse complement strand
TTTAGTTAACTTTGCACGCAAATTAATCAATAGGTAATCATTATTAAAATGAGCGAAAAAGCACCTTTTTTGGTATTCTCGGGAACAAGTTCGAGATATCTTGCAGAGAAGATCTGCTCTAGTCTTAACTGTCCGCTTGGTAATATGAATATCACTCACTTCGCCGATGGCGAGTTTGCTGTATCATATGAAGAATCTATCCGCGGTAAAATCGTATTCTTAGTTCAGTCAACTTTCCCTAACTCTGACAATCTGATGGAGTTGCTGTTAATGATTGATGCAGCGAAACGAGCTTCTGCGAAGAGCATTGTTGCGGTTATCCCTTACTTCGGCTGGGCACGCCAGGACCGCAAAGATAAACCTCGTGTTTCTATCGGCGCTAAACTTGTAGCCAACCTTCTTACGGTTGCAGGTATTGACCGTGTTATTACAATGGACCTTCACGCAGATCAGATTCAGGGATTCTTTGATATTCCTGTAGATCACCTTTATGCATCGGCTGTATTCCTTCCTTACATTCAGTCACTTGAACTTGAGGATCTGGTTATTGCTACTCCTGACGTGGGTGGTTCTAAACGTGCGAACACTTTCTCTAAGTATATGGGTGTTCCTTTGGTATTGTGCAACAAGTCTCGCGAAAAAGCGAACGAAGTGGCAACCATGCAGATCATCGGTGATGTAAAAAATAAGAATGTGGTATTGATTGACGATATCGTGGATACTGCAGGTACTATTACTAAAGCTGCAAACATTATGTTCGAAGCCGGCGCTAAATCGGTTCGTGCTATTGCCAGCCACTGTGTAATGTCTGACCCTGCTTCTTTCCGTGTTCAGGAATCATCGCTTACTGAAATCGTATTTACTGACAGTATTCCTTATTCTAAGAAATGCGTTAAGGTAAAACAGTTGAGCATTGCCGATATGTTTGCTGAAACTATCCGTCGTGTAGTTAACAATGAATCAATCAGTTCGCAATACATTATCTAAGTATTGAACGAAACGAAATAAAAAATCGCGTTAAGCTTCAGAATCCTGAATTGCTTAACGCGATTTTCTTTTATCTGTAAACTGCAGTGATTAAGGTTGCAGTCTGCCTTCTTTGTAAGTGCCCTGACGAATGACTTTACCGTTTTTATCTTTTTCTACAAACGGACCATCTTTCTTTCCGGCTTTAAAGAAACCTTCGTAAAGGTTACCATCTTTGTCTACCTGGATGCCTTTGCCTTCTTCGCGGCCGTTTTCAAAGCCTCCCTGGTATTTTACACCCGACTCAAGAATAAGAATACCTTCGCCGTTTGGCCAGTTGTTTTGCCAGTCGCCTTCGTAGGTATCACCGTTCATCCAAACATATTTACCTTTACCGCTGCGCTGGTTTTCTTTCCATTCGCCATCGTAAACAGCACCGTTGGCCCAGGTTAGCTTGCCTTTGCCTTCTTGCATGCCGTCTTTAAACTGGCCTTCGTATTTGTTTCCGTCAGCATGATAATACACACCATATCCGGTGCGCTGACCATTGACATAAGCACCTTCGTAACGGTCGCCTTCAAAGTAGAACACACCTTTACCGTGCTGTAAATCGTTTTTCCAGTCGCCAACATATTTTTCTCCGGTGGCATATTCGAATGTACCTTTACCATCGCGTACATCGTTTTTCCAGTCACCTTCGTATTTACTTCCGTTGTTCCATACCAGCTTACCGGTACCTTCTTTTTTATCGTTCTTCCAGGTGCCAACGTATTGCGAACCGTCTTTCCAGGTGTAAGTACCCTGACCTTCGCGTTTATCGCTTACCCATTCGCCTACATAGATATCGCCATTATAGTAATACATGGTTCCGAGTCCGTGCTGGTAATCCTGATTCCATGTACCGTCATAGCGATTGTTGTTCTGAAAATAGAATACGCCATTTCCGTGTTGCATATCATTTTGCCAGTAACCATCGTAGCGTTCACCATCGGCAAAAAGAAAAATACCATAACCGTCGCGCTTGCCTTTTGCATAATTACCTTCGTAAATATCGCCATTGGTGAAAAGGGTTCTCCCCTTACCTTCCGGCTTACGACGTTTTAGCTCACCGGTATAGGTGGAACCGTCCTTAAAGGTATAGTTGCCGATTTTCAGTGATTCCTGAGAACCGAACTGGCGGGTGAAGAAATTACTTGTGTTTTGCGCATGTAAACCACCGGTTGCCGAAAGTGCTCCACAGATGATAAACGTATATAGATATTTCATTTTTTTCTAAAATGTATTAATCAGATTTCTTATTTTCACAAAGATAGTAGTTAAATTGAAAAATAATATCGGTGAGTGAAAATGATTAATCTATTTTTTACCCGCTATGACTTCTTTTAATTGATCTTTACATAAATATTTTCGGGCAAGGCGCTGTACGTCTTCAGGCGTGGTTGTCTGAATAGCCGTTAACACTTTATCATAATAATCGTCGTCAAGACGGTAGGTATAGTTAAATATCCATGCATCTGTTAACGAAAATGGCGACTCGTAATTACGGCATAATTCACCCATCATGTAGTTTTTGACAAGTGACAGTTCTTCGGCGCTTACCATCTCATTGTGCAGGCGGTCTATCTCATTATAGACTTCGGTAATGAGCGGCTCTACATAACTGTTGTCTGTTTCGGCTGCAATCAGAAGAAGGTTGCTGTCGGGGTATTTCACAATGCCTGCAGAGATGCCATAAGTATAGCCTTTCTCCTCGCGGATGTTGGCCATGAGGCGACTGCCGAAATATCCGCCAAACAAAGTGGCCAGGACTTTAAACTTCAGGAAGTCGGGATGATTTCTCTCCATGATGTGCAAGCCTAACTTTACCGAACTCTGATGTGCATCGGGATGATCGATAAAGATGCGCTTCTCGCCGGTCAGTTCAATGGGATAAACGGGCATTGGTGTCTTTGCATCCGACGTACCGAAAGGCTGAGTGCCAAATGATTCTTTTATCTTTTCAATCATTTCAGGGGTTATCTTCCCGGCCATAAAGATGGCACAGCCGGCGGAATTATAGAACTGGCTGAAGTAAGACTGGAGAAGCTCTTTGCTGATGTTCCGGTAATCTTCTTCGACAATAGGATTTCCGCAAGGATGATTCTTGCCATAAAGAGCTTCGAATAATGCTCTTTGCGACTGGAAATCGACTTTTTCTTTGTTTACAAGAAACTGCTGAATATTGGTATCGATAATGATATCGAGTTCTTTTTCAGGAAAAAGAGGTTCTTTTATGATGGATTCGATGATATCTACTACCTGAGCAAAGTATTTGTTCAGTGAGTAGAAGGTGACGTAATCATAGCCTGACGAACTGGAGAGTTCGAGCCACGCACCATAATAATCGAGCTTTTCTGAAATTTCTTTGGAAGAATACCGTGTAGTGCCTTCGCGAAGCATGCGTGAAGTGAAGAGCGCCTGTAGTTTTTTATTCTGACGCCAACGCCCACCTTCGAAAAGGATATCGACTCTGACCACTTCCTGATCGCCGGCATTAATGACTGATAATGGAATGCCGTTTGGCAAGGTTATTCGCTGCGGAACATTCAGTTTTAAATGTTCAAGAGGTTTAATCAGAGGCTGTATGGTTCTATCCATGAGTGATTTTTGCTAAAAATTCTTCGGCCATTTTCAGATCTTCGGGGGTATCGATGCCGATGGTCTCGATGTTTGTCTGACCTACTTTTATGATGTACCCGTTCTCCAGCCAGCGAAGCTGTTCCAGAGATTCGGCGATTTCCAGAGGTGATTGCTGAAGAGAGGTGATTTCTTTTAATACATTAACGCGGTAGGCGTAGAGTCCGATATGCTTGTAAAAGGTATGCTTCTTCAACCATTCGTCTTTTTCCACACCACGAAGATACGGCACAATGGAACGACTAAAGTAAAGTGCAGTCTGATTTTGGCTGACAACTACTTTTGGTGAATTAGGATTCTCCAGCACCTGAAACGGACTGTCGGCTGAAAAGGGTTTTACCAGTGTGGCAATATCGGTAGTTTCATCGGCAAAACAGCTTTTCAGAGCTTCGATCTGTGATGATTGAATAAAGGGTTCATCGCCCTGAATATTGATCACGACATCATATTCACCACCAATTTTCATGGCAGCTTCGTAACATCTGTCTGTACCGCTTTTATGATGTTCTGAAGTCATCACCACTTTGCCGCCAAAAGAGAGAACGGCCTGTTCTATTCTTTCATCATCGGTGGCTACATATACATCGTCTATAATAGCAGAAACTTGTTCGTATACACGCTGTATGACAGGTTTTCCACCCAGCATAGCCAGTGGTTTTGCAGGAAAGCGTGTCGACGCATATCGTGCAGGTATGATGCCCAGAAACTTCATTCTTCAGTTTATTTATGTATTAAACATTCTACTTTCGCGAGTAGTTCATTTATACCTTTTTGTATATAGTATCTTTTAAAATCCTCCGGTTTTTTGATCTTATCTTCGAACTGTATCAGGTCAATGTCTATACGCACTACCTCATTTGCCTTGTCTTCGGGCATCCGGCCGCATGCCTTTTCAATTTCTTTCAGAGACTGATGGAGCTGCACTTCATTCATCCATGTGCTGAATGCAGCTACCTGATTGGCAAAAAAAGCCGGATTGCTAAACTCGTAGGGTTTAGTGTACAGTAAAGATGCAAATTGAATATCGGGAAAGATTTCAGTTAGCATTTTATAAGCCTTAGGAAAGTATTCTTCGCTTTTGAAGTTACTTCCTAAACAAATGATGCACTGATACATGATTTCGTTTAATTAAATAGATCATCCAATCCCTTGCTCTCTACCACCGGAGCTTCATAGCTACGGGTAGCGCAAGGATTAAAGTCTTCGGGGATATCGAACTCTTCGTCCTGCGTATAGCCTAAAGCGGGGTTAGCATAGACTTTGTTCATATATTTAGCCCAGATTGGCAATGCCAGTGAAGCACCCTGACCGTAAGTCATGGTATCGAAGTGGATATCGCGCTCTTCGCCACCTACCCATACACCCGATACCAGCGAAGGCGTAAAGCCCATAAACCAACCATCGGAGTTAGAGTTTGTTGTTCCGGTTTTACCTCCCATATCGGCAGTAATTCCGTAACGGGCACGAACGCGGCCACCTGTACCTTCATTGACAACGGCACGGAGCATATAAAGCATCTTGTAGGCGCTCGACGGACTGATGACTTCTTCCATTTGCGGGGTAAAGTTGGCCAGCACGTTGCCTTCATTATCTTCTATTCGGGTTACAAATACCGGAGCCGTGCGAATACCACGATTGGCAAAAGCAGTATAGGCACTCACCATCTCGCCAACCGAAATTTCGCTGGGGCCGAGGCAAAGTGATACGGTAGGCTGAATTTCCTTGTTGCGTACACCAAACGAATGGATAAGTCGAACCAGTGCATACGGATTCATTTTACCCATAAGATAAGCCGATACCCAGTTGCTTGAATTGGCAAGCCCCCACTTCAACGACACAGATTCGCCATAATGCTTGGCATTAGCGTTACGCGGCGTCCAGGCAATACCGTTTTCATCGAGCAGAGTTTGCTCAACATGTGTCATTCTATCGCAAGGCGAATAACCATTTTCCATGGCCTGTGTATAAAGGAATGGCTTAATGGTTGAACCTACCTGACGACGACCGGTCATGGCCATATCGTACTGGAAGTAAGTATAGTTAGGACCACCTACATAGGCCTTTACATGTCCGTTGAAAGGATCCATCGACATGAAACCGGCACGCAGGAAGTGCTTGTAATATTTAATTGAGTCCAGTGGAGTCATTATCGTATCTTTCATACCCGACCAGCTGAAAACAGACATTTCCTCCGGAGTATTAAAGGCACGGGTAATCTCTTCATTAGTAGCACCCGAAGCTTTCATTGAGCGATAACGGTCTGACTGGCGCATGTTTCTCTGAATGATTTCATCAATCTGCTCCTGAGTCAGGTCTTTACTGTATGGTGCTTTGCTGCGGCCTTTCTTTTCTTTAAAGAATTGCACCTGCAGATCTTTGATATGCTCTACTACAGCTTCTTCTGCATATTGCTGCATTCTCGAATCGATGGTTGTATAGATTTTCAAACCATCGGTATAAAGGTTGTAAGGAGTGCCGTCTTTCTTGAAATTCTTTTTGCACCAGCCATACAGCGGGTTAGTTTCCCAGTCGAGTGAATCTTCATAGAACTTCTGCATCTGCCAGCCACGATAATTGGCTTTCTCTGGTTTAGAGGCAGTAAGCACACCACGAAGATATTCGCGGAAATAAGTAGCCAGACCCTCTTTGTGGTCCACACGGTGGTAGTTCAGTTTAATTGGCATTTCGCTGATCGAGTCTTCCTGAGCCTGAGTGATGTATCCCGCTTTCTCCATCTGACCTAAAACCACATTACGACGGTTGAAAGCGTTGTTGCGGATGTTTTCGTTGCGCGAAGCCGGATTGTTTTTTGAAGGATTCTGACACATACCTACCAGCATGGCAGACTCTTCGATGTTCAGATCTTTAGGTTCTTTTCCGAAATAAGTATGCGCAGCGGTTTTAATACCAACGGCATTGTTCAGGAAGTCGAACTTATTCAGATACATCGTCAGAATTTCTTCTTTGGTGTAATATCTTTCCAGTTTAACCGCAATTACCCATTCGATAGGTTTCTGAAACAAACGCTGCATGGTGTTGCTGGCCACATTCTCAGTGAAAAGCAATTTTGCCAGCTGCTGAGAAATGGTACTACCACCACCTGCACTTTTGTTCATCAGGATACCACGCTTTACCACAGCTCTGGCCAACGCTTTTGCATCGATACCCGAGTGCTCGTTAAAGCGCACATCTTCTGTAGCAATCAAAGCATTGATAACGTGCGGTGATAAATCTGAATAACTGCTGTATACACGATTATTTTTTTCAGACGAATAGTTACCAAGTACTACTCCGTCTTCTGAAATTACTTCTGTCGCGAATTTATAGTTAGGATTTTCCAGCTCTTCTACCGGTGGCATATACCCTATCCATCCCTTAGATATAGAGACAAACAACAAGACACATGCAAATACGATCAAAGCAAACAAAATCCAGAGAGTTCTAAATATATATTTTACCATTATAAGTTATATTTCTACAATTTAATTAAGCAATAATAAATTACCGTTTTCAAAACCGTGCAAAGATAGCTAATAATTAGTGAAGGAACAAAGTAACTCTATGAAAGTCTGTCAAGAAAAAGAGTGAAACTGGTTAATAATTAAGTAAATTTTTAATGTGATATTAATAAATACTCAGGTCCGGTAAGTACAATAAGCCACCTGACGGGCATTGTATTTGCGATGAAAACTCTTCGATGCAAACCAATAAAGCAACCCGCCGAAGCGTTTGGCATTTCGGGAGCAAACCGATATGCAACGGGCACAGGAGATGCATAATTCCTGATCGATAATGCCGGGGTCATCGGGAGAGATGGCACCCACCGGACATTTGCGAATGCACAGACCACAAAGATTGCAGGCATCTTTAGTTTTAGGATACAACGGCACAGGTTTGATGTCGCGATACGGGCGGTTTCCTTCGATCTCGATCTTACTGCTGTTTTCCAGATTCGCCAGCACTTTCAACGATTGTTCGGTAAAAATGCGCACCTGCTCCATATCGATGCTGTCGGGGCGGCCTTTGGCAATTTTTGGGAAAATAGAATGAGTGGCCACAAAGGCTGCGGCAGAAATCGTGATGAATCCATGATTTTCCACAATATCCTGCAACTCTACCAAAGCATCCTCAAATGCCCGGTTTCCGTAGGTACATAGCAGAATAGCCGGCGTGTTATTACCCTTTATCTGCTGGAGCAAGGGCTTAATTACAGCAGGCACCCTACCCGAAAAGACCGGTATTCCGAATATCACTAATTCATCTTGCGGAATATCGAGGGGACGAAAAGTTTGATGGTCGAGTAAATGTTTTTTGATTTCAACCGGAGCAATGAGACTACCTATAGCTGTTGTAATCTTGGCGGTTGAACCGGTTGCACTGAAGTAAACGAGGTGTATTTTTGCATTCTTCATATAGTAGTATGTATTATATCAGACAGAAGGTTCTCTGTAAAGCAAGGCTAAAATAACAAATAAGATTTTACAACACGAAATTTAAGGGCAAAAAAAAACGAGAAAATTCATCAACTGAATCCCTCGCCACCTTTAAGAAAAGCCAAATTGGCTTTTCTTTGAAAAAACATCTAAATCCTTTAAAACAATCTTTCTTTTTAACCTAAAATCTAAAAACTAATACTAACAATAAAATCTGTCTGTGTTATCCTATTTTCAATCTTTTACCTTTTATATCTATTACCTATTGAAATAATTTCTAATACCTAAAAAATATATAACCTTATAAACTAAAGCAATTTCCCAATTGCAATGCAAATATAAGGCAAAATATCCGTGTGCGCAAACGGTTTTACCTCAAACAACATTATTTAACACTGTATTTCTTAGATATTTTTGATATCTTCGAGTGCAACAAGCTTATTTACAATGGCATAGATGGTCAAACCCGATGCACTATGTATCTGAAGTTTTTTACTGATATTTTTTCGGTGAGTAATTACTGTGTGTACCGACAGATAGAGCTTTTCGGCAATTTCCTTATTGGTCATACCCTTTACAACACATACCACAATCTCTTTTTCGCGCTGACTGAGTATATCCTGATCTTCACCTTTAGCATCTTCAGCAGGCACCTCACGTATAGTTATCAATTTCGCAGCTATAATTTCAGCATCATCGAATATTGATATCGAATCATCGTATTTGGTTAAGAGTGTATTGTCGGTAAAACCACTGACAAGGGCAATAACACGTATGCCTTTGTGCTGATGCTCTGTTTTAAAGATATCGATATCGAAATAATGACCGAAGCTTGGGTTTACGATAAGAATATCGATATGCTGGGTCAGAAGGCAATCGTGCAAAGCGTTTGGGGTAAGCACTTCGATGGGTTGTATCTTTAAGTTGGGCAGACGTTTCAGTGTCATGGCCAGACCATTGCGAATAATGACAGAGGTTTCTGCAATGACCACTTGTTTTAAATGACTATTTGCACTCATTCATTACCCTCCTTTCCAGATTAAGAATAGCGGGAACAAACAGGTAATCTTCAATTTTAGAATGCCATTCCAAACCTTCTTCGCAGGTATAAATATCGATCAGGGCCAGGTTCAGCATATTCGCATTGCTCTGTGCGGGACAATATTTAATAAGGATATTCTTTAATTCGGTCAGGGTCTCACCTACCTGATCGTGATGCTTTGAGTAAGTGCCGATCTGATAGTTGTCGGCCGGCGTGCCACTGAGCAACGATTCGGCATATTTAAACACGGTTATATCTTCATATTCCATATGTTTGCGTACGGCTTGCATATAATCGTCGAAGAATTTCAGAATAAGAAACGATACATTCTCTTCCGAGTAAACAATAGCCTCGAGCAGGCGTTCGCGGATAGATGGCAGACAATAGTCGAGAAAGTAAAGATGAGATTGTCTGAGGTAATCGATCAGAGACGGGATTGAAATGTTGTCAAGTTCATCGCCGATGCAGGGAAAACCCTCGCTCATAAAGTTGACAAGCGCAAGGAATGTGTTGCAGTGAACATTATTTTCATCGCAAACTTCGCGTACTGTTTTCTCTCCTACCCCCAGGGATAAACCGAATCGGCTCATTACCTGCAAAACCGAACAGTTCTCGCTAATGAGATCACTCATTTTATCTGTTGCGGTATATTTTTGTAAATGCTTCATTCTGAGTTAATAATTTTAATTGAACTTGCAAAATAAAGAAGAAATTCACGAATGGTCAATACCTATCTTTAGGTATAATAGAAAACACTATTAAGAAAACATGGTATACATCTTCTTAATAGTGTCAAATCTTTATATATCCTGCAATAATAAAACGGGAAGCACGGCTTATCCACGCGATTCCATGCTGTCTGGGTCCGGATTAAGTTCATCGATTGCTGATTCTACATCGGGATCATCAGCCAACTCTTTTGAAGAAACTTCTTCAACAGGATATTTTAATTTTTCATCTTTTGATGCATCCTGACTAAATACTTTATCAGGGGATACGTCCTGGGGATCTTTATTGCAACAACTCATAACAAAATTAATTAGATGTTTATCTTACAAACAATAAAAGCAGGAAAAAGTTTTAGTGCATCGCTGTCTGCACTAAAGTGCCGGACTGTATGCAACAAAGTGCATAGCTATATGCACCAGCTCCGCAAAGGCTAATCTGCAAACCATGAAACCACAGAGCAAAAAAAAGGGACCGAAACCTTACCGGCCCGATCCCCTTTACATTAAATAAACAGAATAGTTCTATTAATGTCCGCCGCAGCACGATGGCTGTGGAGCAATATTGCATGCTTCAAGCGGTGTAGCTTCCAATTCAAGTTTCTTGAATTCTGCTGTAAGTTTTGTTACATCCCATCTTTTAGTAGAATATACCAGCTCTACAGTCTGATCGGGGATGCTGCATTTTACTTTTTTGATGCCTCTCATCGGGCCAAAATGGTTTTCGATTTTTTTCACGCAGCTTTTACAATCGATTTTCACTGAAAATACAGTTTTTGCTTCGTCTGCATTCTGTGCAGCCACTGTTAAAGAGAAAAGAGAAACCATGAACAGTAGCATGATTGTTTTGTAATTCATCATTGTTTTCATAAGTCGAATATTAGTTTTAATTAGATAATGAAATATGTTGTTATTATATTTTTCTTGGAATTGCCCAACGCAGACCTACATAGAATTTCGGACCATGTACAGGACCCCAAATCATGGTAGCATCGAAGCGGTCGCCCCATGGATTTGATGCATCGATAATCGGGTTTTTCTGACGATAACCGGTCAGGTTTTCACCGCCCACATACAGACTCAGCTCTTTGTAGTTGAAGGTTGCCTGAGCGCTCAGAGTAATAAACGATGGGAAATCGCTGTTCCACAACGGATCTACCGTACCGGGATCGGGCATACGGCCACCACCATTGAACTGAGAAGTTGCATCGAACTGCCACATGCCGCCGGGAGTCTGGTAAGATGCGGTAAGCAGACCTTTATAGCGGTTGGTCAGTGGTTTCGTCATCAGTTTGCCATCGTAAGTCGTTTTCACATCTGTCCAGCGCCATGCACCTGTCAGGTTAAAACCTTTGAAGAAAGGATACGATACTTCGATCTGTGCATTCTGGGCAAACGAGCGTCCGTCGAGGTTAGAGAATGTCACCTGTGTAGGGTCTTCAAGGTTAGCTACTACCTGCTTGTCGAAATCTGTATAATAGTATTCCAGCATGATAGAAAGGTCTTTATTGAAAACCGGGAAGGTGAAGTGAGCACTTGCACCGTAGTTCCATGCCGATTCGAAATTATCCAGTCCTTTATCGAAAATCATTTTACGGCTGCTGGCCAGCAGGTAACTGTTCTCTACCAGCACATTGGCAATGCGATATCCACGGCCCACTGACGCACGCAGGTTCAGCAAATCGCCGAAAGGAGCATATTTAAGGTGCAGACGCGGAGTCACGAAGAAACCATGTTCCGAACTGTAATCACCACGTACGCCGGCAAGTAAAGTAAAGCGGCTGTAGTAATCGAAAGTATACTGTGCATAGGCACCGGCAATGGGGTCGGTTCTTTTTAGTTTGATGTTCTCCAGACCTTCTACACGGGCATCTTTGAGCTTTTCGTTGTAGCGGTCGTAGTTCATACTTACACCTGTACTGATGCGGTTTTTAGAATCGAATTCAGTTTCGAACATCAGGTTGGCATAGATGTTTTGCTGATCTACATCATATGGCGTATGTCCGAATTTTGACGTCTGATTGTGGAATGTACCCGACAGGATAAGAGCCATGTTTGTGTTCTTATCGTGATTGAAGATATATCCGTTTTTAGTGAAAAACACACCGCGGTTTGTGGTGATGTTGATCTTATACGGATCATCAAGCTGATGCTGTTCGCCATGAAACACCTGACCACTCTCACGGGTTTCGCGCACAAAGTTGGCAGCTGCCTGGAAAATGTAGTTGTTACTTTTATAGTACCAGCGGTTCATGACATTGAACTGCTCGGTTTTCGGCATATCAAGGAAGCCGTCATCATCTGAGTCGTGCGATTTCTTTTCTTGCGAATAGTGCAGCAGCAAGCCGGTAGCCAGTTTACTGTTCAGCATAAAGTTGGCATCTACATTTGCTTCAAGACGGCCGGTATGGGCAGCGAAAAGATTCACAAAGAATGGATCAGAAGTTTGTGGTTTCTTATAATCGATATTGATTTGTCCGGTCAATGCCTCGTAACCATTCTTTACGGAAGCCGTACCTTTTGATACCTGAATACCCTCCATCCACGGACCGGGTACATAGCTCAGACCATAAGGCGAAGCGGCACCCTGCAAGTTTGGCACCTGTTCGGTAAGCATTTGTACATAAGTTCCCGACAGACCGAGAAGTTTAATCTGGCGTGCGCCGGTGGCAGCATCGCTGTAAGCCACATCTACAGATGCATTGGTCTCGAAACTTTCGGCCAGGTTACAGCAAGCTGCTCTGCAAAGTTCATCGTAAGTGATCTTTTGCGACTGCAGCGGATCCATACGCGAATTCAGTGTAGAAGCACGGCGTGCGCTGACCACAACTTCATCAAGGGCAAGTTCGCCCTGAAGAACGATGTTCAGAAACTGTGACGGATTAGTTACGGTAACAATCTCAGTGGCATGGCCAATATAGCTGGCAACAAGTTTATTTGTAGAAGATGTCGTTTCAACATCGAATTCACCGTTGACATTGGTAATGCCGCCAAGTGAGGTATTTTCCCACAACAGATTGGCTCCAACAATGGGTTCGCCATCGCTGTCAACGATTTTACCTTTTACATGATTCTGAGCAAAAGCAGAGAGAGATACCATCAGTGAGAAGATGGCAAAGAAGATATATTTTAATTTCATTTTGAATTTATTCCTTATGTGATTAATGTATGCAACAATTCATCGGAGTCTGGAAAGCCCAAACCCGAAACACTAATGACAGGAATAAATTAAATAAGGAGTACAGCGTGTTTAGCAAGGATATCGCGCCCGGAATTAATGGGTGGCGATTTCATTGCTATATAAGAAATGGTATGAACGGGAGTGACTTCGGGAGTGAAGTCAAACAACTGAATAGTTACAGGAACGGGTGGCTGGAAAGAAAACACAAAGTCATTTCCTTTCTCGGCTTTCAGCTGAATGAATTTGCTCTTTAGACATTCCTGAGTCAACATGCAATCGTGCGATTCATCAAGATACGAAATTACCTCCTCAGCACTGCAGCAGTCTGAATGAACGCCTTTGTGCTGAGTGCAGCAAATGCAGTCTGTATCGCAAGCGGTATGATGCCCTTTTGATGACTGATCATGATGATGTCCTATAGCCGAGTACATCGCTATCTCCTTATGGCTACAGCAATAACTCAATATGTTTATACCTACTGTGCTGGTGGCAACAATAGCTATAAGCAGAAAGGACAATATTTTCATGATTTGTTTCACACTACAAAAGTAAACAGATTGAATAAAAATGCAAGATTTAATTTAGATATATTAACCTGAAGCATCAAAAAAACTGAAAAAGATGGTTTTCTATTTACAGCTGATACGTATGATTTCCTTCAGATTTGTACTGTAGCGCTGCGAAAGTTTCTCTTGTTTTAACTTCCACTTCTGACCATCGCCCTGAATGGCAAGTTTAATTTTGGGGTGACAATCGGCGTTCAGTTTATCCATTACAGTCATCAGCTTTTCGCGTTTAGAGCGATCAATTTCATCAAAGAGTCCGGTCTGCGCATTATCGGCAATTTCACTGATCACCACTCCCGTTTTTTTATACAAATACCCTTCTTTAAAGATCTGTTTAAAACCGGCTAAGGCGTAATGAATAATCTCCATCGTATCGTTAGTGGCTACCGGAAGATGGATAATGACATTCTTAAAATATTGTGGCAAGTCTTTACGGAATTCATTGGTATGAATAAAAACCATCACACTGCGGGCATAGACCTTTTGCTGACGAAGCTTCTTTGCGCAAAGAGCTGCATGACTGGATATGGCTTCTGCAATAATCGCTTCATCGCTGATCATGCTGCCAAAACTACGCGACGTGCAGATGTTCTTCTTTGTCGGAGGCATTAAATCCATCTGATAACATGGAATGCCCTGCAATTCCTGCCACGTACGTTCACCCGTCACGGTCATGTTCTTTCGAACCCATGCCTGTGGCAGTTTCGTGAAGTCCCAGGCTGTTTTTACGCCACGCTCCATCAGTTTGCGCACTGATCCGCTGCCAATTCCCCACACATCATCAATGGATGTCAGTTGCAATGCTTTTATACGCTTCTCATCGGTATCAATAATGCAAACTCGCTTATACCCGGGGAATTTCTTTGCAAAGCGGTTGGCCAGCTTAGCCAGTGTTTTGGTGGGCGCTATGCCAATACCTACCGGAATACCTGTGCCCTTGCAGACTTTATTTACTATATCCGTGCCAAGACTTTGAAGATCTTCTATACCTGTGAGGTTAACGAAAGCTTCATCGATAGAATAAATCTCGATTTCAGGCACATTCTCAGCAATGATTGACATTACCCTGCCCGACATATCGCCATACAGCGTATAATTGCTCGAGAAAACGTTTATCTTATGCTTCTCAATAATTTCGCTGGTGCGGAAAGTTGGTATGCGCATATCAACGCCCAGCGCTTTCACCTCGTCCGAACGGGATATCACATATCCGTCGTTACTGGAAAGCACAACAACAGGTTTCCCGTTTAAATCGGGTCTGAACACCCGCTCACAGGAAACATAGAAATTATTGCAATCGATAAGACCAAACATTAGCGTCGGCGTCTGTTATTTTTGATGGTATAAACCACTACTCCCCAGACCACGAATTCATTATCGGCAGTTACTTTTATTTTAGGATAATCGGGGTTCGATGGAATCAGATAGATCACATCTTCTGAGAGCTGCACACGCTTTACGGTAAATTCGCCATCGAGAAAGCAAACGGCAAGATCGTCGTTTATCAGTTCCAGCGATTTGTCGATGACCAGAATATCGCCTTCTTCAATTCCTTCATCTTTCATGGAATCGCCGATGACGCGACCATAAAAGGTACTTGATGGGTGCTTGATTAACTCTTTATTCAGGTCGATGGCCAGTTCCATATAGTCTTGTGCCGGACTTGGAAAGCCTGCGCGGATACCTTCATCTGCATAGGGCAAAGGCATGCTGCTTGATATATCTATCGAATAAATTTCTAATTTCTTCATACTGCAAAGTTAAGAAGGTTTTTTGTTAAAACTATCTTGAATATATCAATGATTATCAAAGAGATAGAAATTAAAAAACTCCTGCATTTATGAGTCTGTTGCCAGAACCCGTAAATGCAGGAGTCGAAAGTATATTGATACTAATGTCTTAGTAAATCAGCGTTGCTATGCACTGAATACAGAGAATCAGTATAACCATGGCAATCGGATAAACCGTAGCGTAAGCCACACTCGGAATATTACTGTCTACCATCGAGTCGGCAGCAGCAAGACCCGGCGTACTGGTCATACCACCCGTAAGTGTACCCAGCAAGTCGATCACCGAAATCTTGAAGACCAAACGGCCCACGATAACAGCCAGGAACATAGGAACGATGGTAATGATGGCACCTACTCCAAACAACAGCAATCCGCTATCCTGAAATGTAGCTACCAGATTTTTACCGGCCGATGTACCTACTTCGGCAAGGAACAGCAATAAACCCAACTGACGGAGCAACTGGTTGGCAGGACCCGACATTGACCAGATGATAGGACCGGTTTTACCCACAGCACTCAGTGCAAGCGCCACGATAAGGATACCGCCTGTCAGACCCGGAGAGAATGAGAATCCACCAGGGAAAGAGATGTTCAGCTTACCAAAGATTACACCCAACACAATACCCATTGCGATTGGGAAAAAATCGGTATCAGAAAGCTTCTTCACGTCATTACCCAGTAAACGGGCAACTCCCTGAATACCTTCACGCTCGCCCACCACCATCAGTTTATCACCGAATTTCAGTGCCAAATCTGGCGAAGGAGATAAATCGATACCGCTTCGTCTTACACGAGTCACCGTACAACCAAAGTTGCGTTGCAGGTTAAGGTCACCGATTTGTTTGTTAATCATATCTTTCTTGGTAAGAAGCAATGATTCAATTTCCTGTGTCTTGTCTAATGGCAATTCACCTTCCTGACGCTCACCGATAAGTACGGCAAGCTGATTGAGCGACTCCTCACTACCCACAGCCTGAATGGTATCACCATCGTGCAGCACGGTAGCAGCCACAGGAATAATAATTTCGTTTTTATGCTGAAGACGTGAAATTACAGCTCCAGTCATGGCACGCGCATTGATTTGCGCCAGATTGCGGCCAAACACACTCGAATTTGATACCTTAAAGATACAAGTATTCAATTCAGGGAATTTACCGCGACGTTCCACTTCAAGTCTGCGGGCCTCTTTTTCAAGATCTACACGCAACACTTTAGGCATTAGTTTCACAAACAGAATTACCCCGATTACACCAAACGGATAGGCAATACCGTAAGCAATAGACGCCAGCGGAGAATTTGTACTGTCAATAGCCACAGCAAGACCGGGAGTACTGGTTAGAGCACCGGCAATAAGTCCCACAACACTTGGCGTATCGATATCGAATAGATATTTCAGACCTACCGCAGTGAGTGCAGCCGAAAGTACAATGAGCAAAGTAATCAGAATAAGGGTTTTACCTTTACTTCTAAAGGAGTCGAAGAACCCGGGACCGGCCTGAATACCAATAGTAAAAATAAAGAGTACCAAACCGAAATTACCCAACTCTTTGGGGATGATAACGCCGAAATGGCCAAATAGAAGAGCGATGAAGATAACGGCAGATACATCAAGAGAAAGTCCTTTAATCTTTATCCTTCCGAGCATAAATCCTAATGCAACTATCAGGAAAAGAGCGAAATAGGACGATTGTAATAGATCCGTAAACATAATTGGATTGATAGATGGTTATTTTTGGGGTGCAAAGGTACAATAAAATGACAGATAATGCAACAGCCGCCGAAACGTTCTTGATTTTGAGGACGTTTCGACGGCTGTTTCTTTTAAACACCTTTAAACAAAATGATATGCACCACTAACTAACAAACTAACTAACCCTTTCGAGGTGCATTTTTATGAATCAAAAAGCCATTTGCCATTGACATATTGACAAATGGCTTTTATAGATTTTTATTTGCGTGCTTCTGCGATATAACCCAGAGATTCTGCACATTTAGCTGACACATATGCCCAGTCTTCAGCAGCAACCTTATCGTTAGGGAACAATTTAGAACCCATACCTACACAGAATACACCAGCTTTAATCCAAGAAGTCAGGTTTTCTTTAGTTGGCTCAACACCACCAGTTACCATAATCTTAGACCAAGGCATCGGAGCCATCAAACCTTTGATAAGGTTTGCACCGTAAACATCACCAGGGAAGATTTTGCAAAGATCGCAACCTACTTCCTGAGCGAAACCTACTTCCGATACTGAACCACAACCTGGAGCATAAGCTACAAGACGACGGTTACAGATCTTAGCGATTTCAGGGTTGAACAATGGACCAACGATGAAGTTAGCACCTAACTGAATATAAAGAGCAGCAGTAGCAGGATCAACGATTGAGCCGATACCCATTGCCATTTCAGGACATTCTACAGCAGCGAATTTCACGATTTCAGCAAATACTTCGTGAGCAAAGTCACCACGGTTAGTAAATTCGAATGCACGAACACCACCTTCATAACAAGCTTTCACTACTTTCTTTGCAACTTCTGCATCTTTGTGGTAGAATACAGGAACCATACCAGTTGAACCAATTTTGTTCAACACAGCGATTTTATCAAATTTTGCCATCTTGA
>CAMTOS010000066.1 GCA_947074195.1 uncultured Bacteroides sp. | reverse complement strand
TTTTTATTCGCTTTAATCGGAGCCTTATTTGCAAGCTGCTCTGAAAATGAAATTAATGATCCTAATGTGATTGCTAATGATGATGGTGCAATTACGTTTAGAACGTTGCGTGATAAAACTGTGACTCGTAATGCAAATGACAATGCAGATAATTATTTTGTTTATGCAATTTTAGAAGGTGGAGAAAATTGGTATTTTGATACATCAGTTAATGTTGGAACAGGAGAAACTGAGTATTACTGGCCACAAAAAACATTAGATTTTTATGCATTTTGTCCATCTCCAACAAGCAATATGACTGTAACTGCAACTCCGAGTGAGACAGCTGCAAATCGAAAAATAGATATTGCATATACTGTACCAACAACAGTTGATCAAGATTTTACAATTGCTACACCAGTATTAAATGCAGTAAAACCAACAGATAATGATGGCAAGCAAGCATTGGCATTTAGCCATATGCTATCAAAAATAACTGTACAAGTGCAATTAGCGAATGATTTGACATCGAAATATACTTTGACATCAGGATGGAGTGCTGTATTGAATGTTTTGTATACTTCTGGTACAATCGATGCTGTTACAGCCAAAGCTGCTACAGACCCTACAACATGGGTATTACCTAATGCACCAACATCAACAACTCCATATACAGTTGCAAGTACTAGTACTACTCCAACAAGTTCATTTATCATCATGCCACAGGAAACTGTAAATACAACGACTCCATTATCATTACAAATTACCAATGTAACAATTAATACAGCTAATGGTGATGAATATTTTAAAAACAATTTAGCGCCAATCAAATTTACATCTGATTTAACGAATTTTCCAACAGCAGTTGAAGTTGGTTATCAGTATAATTTCGTTATTACTATAACCGAAAATTCCGAAGGTGGAGAAGGAACCGATCCTACAACACCAATCTTTAATGGAACAATCACATTTACATCTTCTATTGCAGACTGGAGCGGTCCAACTAGTGTAACTGTAGATAATCCATAATAACTAACCAACCCCTATATTCCCAAAATATAGTCCTCATAAAACCCCCGAAAGGCAAAACCTTTCGGGGGTTTTCACATCCCTGCCCCATCTATCCTGCATCAACATAAAGCGAAAGCCTCAACAAACTCCTTCATCAGCCATCTGAAAACCGGCAAATCATCTATAACAAACAACAGCTCACTAACCCATCAATCCAAAGAAAACAATAACTCATGCCATTATTTATGGTGTTGATTAAACCATTATTCACCTCACTTTGTTTTAACGTTTAATTAATGTAGAATACATATTTTACATTTAAAGGATAATTAATAGCACATCTGTTAATTATATCAGTACACATATAACAGAACTTACGAATAAAATTTAATTATACTATGAACCAGATGAAAAACAGTTTTATCCTTGTGACAGCAATGATAATGATATGTAGCTGCACGAACAATGAGATTACAGAGATTAATCCTAATTCACAGAGAAGTGCAATTGGTTTTAAGACACTAAGAAACAAGGCCTCAACACGTATAGCCAATGAGAACCGAAGTACTTATATGGTTTATGCAACCATCGATGGTAGTAGCGACTGGTATTTCAATACAGTAGTTACTCCGAATGGCGATGAAACCGCGGGAAGTATAGATTCATACTCGGGCGAATACTACTGGCCCGGTACTACAGATGTGCAGTTCTATGCCTATTGTCCGGCTGTAGTAGCAGATACCAGCGGCATAACAAGCGTGACAGCCACTTATCCCGATATCACTATAGATTATACGGTACCGACTAATGCATTGACCGACTTCACCATAGCCACCCCAGTTAAGCAGGCAGGGACGACCGATGGAACAGACAAGGCCGTGGCGTTGACCTTTAACCATATGCTTAGTAAAATAAAATTTACTGCTGTATTATCCAGCGATCTGACCAGTGCAGGATACAAACTAAATGGTCCTTACCCCACGGGCGATGACGGATATTCCATAACATTAACCGTACCTTACAATAGTGGCACAATAAGTGCAACAGCAGACTCACCCACCTGGAGTTATGGCAGCGTAACCAATACTGCTTATTCAAATAACATCGGTTATTATTTCCTGCCGCAGACTTATAGCAGTGATAATCCGTGCACTATACAATTAAAGAATGTAATCATTACCTATGATAATGTAACCTTCTTCAGCGGTGATCTGGAGACATATACGCTGTCGTCCACAGATATATCGAACTCAACATTCCTGATGGGTACTTACTATGAAGTGACTATCACAATCACCGATACAGCAGACGACAGTGGCGATGATCCTATATTTAACGGAGAAATTCAGTTCTCATCAAATATTGCAACCTGGGACCAGGAACCCGTAGACATCACGCAGCCATAATATTTGCTTTTATATCAATGAAACATCTGTACTATGATAAAGAAGCATTTATCCTTATTCATTTTAAGCATTTCATTATTTAGCTGCATAAATAATGAAATCAATGAGGTTAACTCTGCGAGTGAAAATAAACCAATAAGTTTTCGCACATTACGCGATAAACCAACGACCCGATATGCTAATGATAATAAAGATGATTATCAGGTATATGCTATTATTGACGGAGCAGTTGACTGGTATTTTACTACAATTGTGAAGCCAAATACATCAGGTACATCCGGTGCAATTGATGAAACTTCGGGAACATACTATTGGCCGGGAGTTAAGAAAGTAGATTTTTATGCGTTCTGTCCTGATACGACATCATCAAATATCATGATGGAATTTACTGTACCTGATTCAGTGATAGCAAACAGACAAATATACATGATCTATACAGTACCTTCTACAGCAGATGAAGATTTTACAATTGCGGTTCCTGCCACGGGAGAAACAAAAAGTCCCGTGGCACTTACCTTTAAACATATGCTTTCAAAAGTTACTATACAACTGATCTTGGATGAGAATCTGACAGATATCTATACACTTGATGCAAACTGGAGTGCAATATTTAGTGTAGTCTATACATCGGGAACGATAGATGCAACTTCTGCTACTGATGCTACCGGCAATGATGCCTGGGATTCAACTTACCAAAGCAGCCTGACAAGTTATACAAATAGTAATTCTGAGACAGAAACATGTTCATTCATTATTTTGCCACAAGCAACTGTTAATAATCCCGAGCTCACTTTACAAATTACCGATGTAACAATCAATACCAAAAGCGGAGTCGAGTATTTTAAAGGATCATTAGAGACCATCAGCTTTACATCAGACTTAACAACTTTGCCTGAAGATTTTTTAGCAGGCAGCCAATACAATTTTGTGATCACTATCACTGATACTGCAGATGATAGTAGTGATGATCCAATTTTTAACGGAGAAATTACTTTCAGCTCATCGACGGTGGATTGGGATGATGTGCCGGTAGATATCACTCAGCCATAGTTAATTACCGAATCCAGGACTATTTTATAACACTTTTTCTTAAACCATTATTTACTTTCGTTGTTATAAATTTTATTGTTATTAATCAATACAATTTAAACAGAGAAGTATTTATGATAGGATTTAGCCATGATTATCTAAAAATTAGCTGTTTTTAATGTAAAGACTTTTAACGATAAAACTTACTTAATGTTACACTAAACTATGATAATATGAAAAAGTATCTTTCTATTCTGACGGTGGCTGCAATTGTTTGTAGTTGCTCCAATAATGAGATTAATGAGATTACCCCCACAAAAAACAATAACGAGATTACCTTTACCACACTCCGCGATAAAGTAAACACCCGCTATGCCAATGACAATAAATCGACTTACATGGTTTATGCCCAGATTGCCAGTGCATCGGCCTGGTATTTCAATACTACTGTGACGTGCGGTGATGATGTAACTGATGATTATACAGATGATACATCCGCAGGCACATATTACTGGCCCGGCACACAGAAAGTGAATTTCTATGCTTACTCGCCTTCTACAACAGGAACAACCACAGGAGTGACGAGTGTTAGTGCAACCTATCCGGATTTGAATGTCACTTATACTGTACCCACAGCAGCAGATATGGATTTCACGATTGCCGCTCCGGTAAATCAGGATGGAAGTACCAGCAAGACCGTGAAGCTTGCCTTTAGCCATATGCTGAGCAAGGTGGTAATATCGGTTGCATTATCAAGTTCATTGCCTTCAGGCTATACCATAGAAGACGGATATACTGCCAATTTCACTGTACCGTATAATTCAGGAACGATAAGTGCAAAATCGAACACATCGACTTGGGGAAGTATGGGCACTGCAGGTTCACATACCTATAGTGGTGCATTAAGCTATATCATCATGCCACAAACTTATACAACTGCTAATCCTTGTACTATAGAGATCAAAGACATCACCATAAAATATGGCAATGTAGTCTTTTTCAACGGCGATTTATCAGTTTGTACACTAAGCACCACAGCTATTTCTGATGCCGCCACTTTTGCCATGGGAAATCAATATAACCTGACCCTTACTATTACCGATCTATCCACCGATGAAGGTGGCGATAAAATCTTCAATGGCGAAATCGAATTCTCATCGACCGTAGCTACCTGGACACCCGTAACAGTCGGTGTTACTCAACCTTAACTATACCTAACCTAAAAAAGCCTTCTCTATGAAACGAAACCATATAACCATGTTAGTGGTAATTCTTTTGTGCGCCCTGTGTCAGGGGTGTACAAAAGAAATTACCGACTATATTCCTTCAGGGAACGATAAAAACATTATTCAACTGATGTCTTTGCGGGATAAAATACCCACACGTGCTGCCAATGACAACGGACATACCTGGCAGGTATATGCCGAGATGGTAGATACAGAGAGCTGGTACTTTACATCGCAGGTAACATCGGACAACAGAATTGTAGACGGCCCTTATTACTGGCCGGGAACTAAACCGGTAAGGTTCTTTGCCTTTGCACCCTACTGGACTTATTCTGGTGAAATGCCAGCCATTGATGATGAGTACCCAAAACTTACCATTACTTATGAACCGAAAGGAGCTGGTAACGACTTTACAATTGCCACCCCCAAAGTATGGGCACATAGTGGTGACAGCTCAAACATGGTGGCGCTGGAGTTTAAACATATGCTGAGCAAGATGATTATCGGTATTAAACTATCGCCTACCCTGTCGAGACAAGGATATTCGCTGAACGACTCGAACCGGGTAGATACCACTGTGGCAGAATATACCGCAGCAATGAAAGTCTATTATAATAAAGGCAGTATAGATGCAACTTCGGACGATCCGGTATGGACTAATCTTGAAGTAGGTTTAGGCGATACATTGAACCGCAACAAACGAACCTATCTGTTTCTGCCGCAAACCTTCAATACCAGCACAACTGACAGCTGTATGGTGCAAATCTTAGGTTTGAAGATGTATCGGAATAACATTGAAGTATTCTCGGGCGACATGAAGCCATATAATATAAAAAATGATGTCATAGCCAACAATCAGTTTCTGATGGGCACTTTCTACCGACTTACGCTAATGATTAATACCCTATCAGAAGACAGTGATGGCAATCCGATTTTTGGAGAAGAGATCACTTTTGGATCGGAAGTGGTGGATTGGAGCGGAACCAGCGATTCATGGAGTATTCCAATAGAGTAAATTTCTGTTCAAACCAGCTAAAGAACAATTCTTAAAACACATTAAACCATTATTCAACTTATTTGTTTTAATTTTTATAGTATACAGCAAATATACTTTAAATAAATAACCCTTAAAGTGATTTAAGGGTTTACTGATATGAAAATATGACACAAATTGTAAATATTTAAGTAGTAAGTGACGCAGCTCATTCACTTACTTTATATTGAATATGAACAGATATTATTGTACTAAACTATGATGAAAATGAAGAGATTTCTTATCCTTTTTGCAGTGTTGGCCATGGTCTACAGCTGCTCGAATAATGAGATCAGTGAAATTGTTCCGCCTGAGGGCAGCACCACGATTAGCTTTAGAACTCTACGTGATAAGGCCATGACCCGCTATGCCAATGATAATGAAGATACATATATGGTTTATGCGCAAATATCAGGTCAATCGGACTGGTATTTCAATACGATTGTCAGTCCTATCGAACCTACAGCAACTGATACGTTAGATAATCCTGCATCAATTTACTACTGGCCCGGTACACAAGAAGTGAATTTCTATGCATACTGTCCTGCCGAAGAAACTACCGAGTCAGGAGTTACGGGAGTTACAGCTTCCATCAGCGATGAAGACGCAAGTATAAAAATAGACTATACAGTACCTGCCGATGCCAACATGGATTTTACCATTGCTACTCCGATAACTCAAAAGGGAGCAGCCAAAGGTAGCACTAATTCACCGGTTGTATTAAAGTTTGGACATATGCTGACAAAAGTTGCCGTTAAAGCCGTTTTATCTGAAACATTAACAAACAACGGATATACACTCAACACCGATTATACGGTTGATTTTACAGTAAGATATATTGCCGGATCAATTGATGTTACAGACACAAGTGCCGGATGGAATCTTACCGCAGCATCAGAATCGACTACATACACGGGGAATACAGGTTACATCATTATGCCTCAGAAATATGATGCAGATACAGACACATGTAGCCTGCAACTGAAGGGAATAGTGATAAAACGCGGTAGTGGTACATTCTTTAGCGGAGCTTTAGATACCTATATACTAGCGACAACAGATATTGAGAATGCCACATTTCTGGCCGGCACTCAGTATAATCTCTATATTACCATAACCGGCACTGCCGAAAATGGTCAAGGCGATCCAATTTTTAATGGAGATATACAGTTTTCATCAAGTATGGCTAACTGGGGAAGTGATGTAATCGATGTAGATCAGCCTTAATGATGAATATACCCCGAAAATAAAGATTAATAGTCATGAAAAGAATATTATTATATATATGTATTATCTGCTTCATAAGCAGTTGTACAAATTATGAATACGATGGGATAAAACTCCCGAATAACGATAATATTATCCGGCTAACCTCACTGCGTCATAAAGTCGGAACACGCCAGGCCAATGAGAATGGCCATCCTTACAAAGTATTCGGCATTATTGAGGGAGACACAGAATGGTATATGATAACCGATGTCCATGCAGATGATAGCATTAAAGATGACTCCATATTCTACTGGCCGGGAAGAGATTCGGTTACATTCTATTCATTCGCTCCTCATTTTGACGGAGAAATGGTGAGCCAGGATTTTTCTTCAAATCCACCTTCACTGGTTATTACCTATAAACCGGCAGGAGACGGGAACGATTTCACAATTGCTACTCCAACTAAACAAGCGCGTATACCGGGAGGTGATAATCCACGCGTGCCTTTAGTTTTTAAACATATGCTTTCGGCAATAACAATTACTATTAAAATTTCTGACGAGCTGGCAACAGCGGGCTATTCGCTGAATAAGAATTTAGATGAAGTACCAGAGGATAGCAGTGCATATGGTTACACGGTTATTTTCAAAGTGCCCTATAACCAGGGAACCATTAATGCTGCACTTGCTGACCCGGTGTGGTATGATGTAGAACAGGAAGAAGTTAGTTTCGATAATAACATCACATTCTATATTATTCCGCAAACCTACAATCAAACAGCTACAGATACCTGTACCATACAATTTGATAATATATGGCTATTCAGAAATGGTGTAACTGTATTCAATAATCTGTTGATGAAATACAACCTGCAAGATGGTGATCTGACAGACAATACTTTTAAGCCCGGATATAAATATAATATCAATTTTACATTTACAAAAGATTCTCATGAAGCCGGTGGTGACCCAATTTTCGGGGAAGAAATTATATTTGGTTCAACAGAAGAAGCATGGGATAATCAGTCAACAGTAAACATAAACACCAATTAAGAAATCGCTAACTCTTAACCATATTATAATCTTGATAAACGCTGAATCTCATGAAAGCAACGAATTTTATATTATTTATTCTCTTAACACTCTCTCTTGCCGGCTGCAGGTTTGAAGACAGCTTTCCCGTTCCTGATAACGGAGACGGAAGTTTACGATTCATCATAGACAAGCCCGAGAGACCTTTTACACGCGGACTACCCCTTAGTACAGCCGATAGTTTGAATTCAATTACTGTATATGGTTATTATACCGGTAACGGAACTGATAACTGGAGTGCAAAATATAGTGATGCCGTGCCCAATTTTATGGATGGCACAATATTGACAAATACGGGTTATGGCACAAGTACTGCTAACTGGACTTATTCGCCTACACTATACTGGCCAAGCTTTACCAATTCGAATGTATCGTTTTATGCCTATTATCCTCAGCCAACAGAGACCAATGGACTTACGCTAACGAGTACAACCGGAGGGTTAACATTTAAATATACGGCTCCCGAAACCTGTGTTGATCAGCCCGATTTAATGATTGCCACACCTGTCTTCGATAAAAACTCGGGAACTGTGAATCTCGATTTAAACCATGCCCTTGTTTGTATCGGCTTCTCGGCTATTGGTTCGTATGATGTAGTAGAGACTATTGAAGTGGCTAATATTGTTGTTTCAGGTACAGTCTCAATTACAGGCACTGCCAGTACTTTTACATGGGATCTGGATGATCCTGTGAGCACGGTTTACAGAGTTATTCCAAACGGTACGGTAATTGATAACACAACTCAAAGTATTATGCAGAGTAATGGTTATCTACTGGTACCCCCACAGACATTAGGAGAAAATGCCATTATTACAGTGACGACCAAATATGGGGTAACTAAAAGATATAATATGGATAATTCTGTATGGGAAGCGGGCAAGAACATTAATTATATACTCGATCTGAAAGCGAGCAATACAGATATAACAGATACCGTAGCATTCAACTATTTTGTAGGTGCATTCTGGCGATACAATGAAACAACTGAACGCATTATCCGAATGGATAATACCGGCTATTGGGAAGCCTTTGTACTTTGCACCGATAGCCAATGGGATGAGGAAGATATTATGGTCGACGGACTTGCAGAAGGTAATCCTACTAAGCAGGGAGTTGCCATTAGCGGTGATCCGCTTCAAATGATAGATACCCAAACGTATGTCTATGGTAGTGGAGATATCAGTTTCAGGCTTGGATTGACAACGAGTACTGTTCTTGATTCGGCAAATGCCAAACCCAGATATGCCATTGTACTGATACGTTATGATAACTATACCAAAAATCATCTGATCTATTTAAGACAGGGAGAAGCGGCTGATTCTATCATAGGTAGTACGCGGTTTGCACCCTATAATATTGGTACCGCAGCCTATGAATTTATAGATTATCCAAGCAAGGTCGGAGGTTATAAACAATGGTCTACCGATACAGATATATATATCGCTTCTGGCGATGGCGGACCGACTACAGTCGATACAGATACCATTGCAAATGTTTGCCCGAATGGTTACCGGGTTCCAACAGCAGATGAATTCAAAGCCCTTATCTATGATACTTATTATGGTTATTCCGGAGGTCTTTATGCAGATGGCTATTTTGATAGGCAAACTATCACTTATACCACAAATACGTCGAATGGATTCACTTATCCATCTGTAGGATCAGGAGCAGATCAGGCTTTTGCAGGAATTATTTGTTACAATACAAATAATTATTCATCAGCATTTTTCCCATTTGCAGGATGTTTGCCGGCAGCAAATCCTATAACGAATTCACAACCCGGTGAACAAGGGTATTACTGGACAACAAATCTTGCAACGTATAGTAGTGATGACCTGAGACCTAATTATTTTAATCCTGTATATAAGGATACAATATCTGTCCCTAAATGTGTATCAGTAACCGTAGGTGTATGGTGTGAGCGAACCGATGCCTGTACAATCCGCCCGGTTGCTGTAAACTATATCAACTCACCTGATGATACTGAAGGTACCCTTGATGGCTACACCAATGATAGCGGGTGGGAATAAATAAGACAAATTAAGATAAAAACCCTTTTAACCCAACCTTTAAATGACAGTTAAAAATAAATTATTAACCTTCCTCATCAGCCTGCTCATCATAGGATGTACAGACCGCTACGAGGTGGAAAACGGTTTTGATGATATCAATGCCGTGAAGTTCAGGACGATTGTCGACAGAGATCCTTACTTTACACGAGGATTACCGGTCGATTCTGTAAATGGTCTGAAAAGCGTCTATGTGTATGGTTATTATACCGGCAACGGAGACGATAATACCTGGGCAAAAGTGGGAGCAGATGCTGTACCAAACTTTTTCGATAGTCAGGAAGTGACAAATGCAAGTTATCAAACCAGCAATACTTCTTCCTGGACCTATTCTCCTACAATTTACTGGCCTGCCTTTGATAATGCTTATATTACGTTCTGGGCCTATTCACCTCTGGCCTCATCGAGCAACGGACTTACACTATCTGAGACAAAAGGAGGTTTAACTATTGAATATGAAGCTCCTTCTACCTGTATTGATCAGCCCGATTTCATGATGAGCGTTCCTGCAATCGATAAAACCAACGGCACAGTAGATTTTAATATGCAGCACATGCTTGCATGCATTGGCTTCTCGGCCAAAGGTACCATGCAGCAGATTACATCAATCACTGTGAAAAATGTAGTCGTATCGGGAACAGTCTCATATAACAGTAGCAGCAATGCTCTTGAATGGTCACTGGGAGATCCTACTACCACTACTTATAGTCCCGCAGTTAACGATACGACATTATCGGCCGGCTATGTTCCTGTAATTACAACAGACGGATATTTGATGCTTCCGCCTCAGACACTGGCAAGTGATGCAGAAATCACCGTGACTCTCGACAATAGTACGTCCCAAACCTATAGTATAGGTGGTAATAAATGGACAGAAGGTCAGAAAGTTAATTATACGCTTGATTATATTATTACACTCGATAGTATTGCAGTCGGAGAAATCCAGACCAGCTATGTAGGTGCTTACTGGCGTTATAATGAAACTGGTGAACGAGTGATCCGTATGAATAATACAGGAGCCTGGACAGCAACCATTGTCGATGTAGGCACAGGCTGGTCTACCTCGGATATTCTGATTGATTATCTGCCGGAAAGCTATGATAAAGCAATCGGTACAGCACTTCCCTCAACCATCCTTCAAATGGATTCTACCGCAGGAGTAGTAAAAGGTTCAGGAGACATAGCCTTCCGTATAGGTTTAAAAGAAGGTACAACACTTTCTTCAGCCAGCTCTACTCCGCGTTATGCGCTGGCTATGATCAAATATGACGGAACAAAAAATCATTTGATCTTCTTAAGGCAGGGCGAAGCAGCGGCATCTGTTTGTGGCAGTGCACTGATTTCCCCATATAATCTGAGTGCCAATAAATCATCGGGAAGTAGTACTTATGAACTGGCTGATTATCCTTCACAGGCAGGTGGTTATCAGCAGTGGTCAACTGCAGAGATTGTTTATCCGGTTACCGGCTCCAGCGGTGATACTTACCCCGATTCACTGGCCAATACATCATCCATTCCCAATCTTTGTCCAAGTGGCTATAAGTTGCCAACTTATAATGATTTTGCACCATTACTTAGTGATGCAAAAACTGTCGGAGGCTTTTATGCCGATGGTTATTTCGACCGTATAGCTTTTCAAACTCATGGATTTGGTAGTAGTAATATTATATATGTATCGGCTGCAGACAATACAGCCTTTCCAGGAGGTCTCTTTTATAATATAGATACCTATGCATCAGTATTTTTCCCTTATGGAGGCAGAAGAGCTTATGTTAACATACAATCTACATGTTTTGATATTACATACAATGGATTGGAAGGCTGGTACTGGACAACTACTCTGACCGGAGATGCATCATCTAATGCATACACTTTCCAGGTGACTAATCAAAATACAGATTCGAATGCAACTAAAGTTGAAGTTAGTTTTCAAACATTTTATATTCGTAAAGACTGTAACAGTATACGCCCTATAGGCCTTGTTACTTCACCGAATGATATTGATGGAACACTGGAAGGATTCACTGACGATGAAGGCTGGTAGCAGAAATAAAATCAAAACAGAGGTAAATTTTAATTTACTTTTATAAACTTTTATCTAAATAGTTTGTTGAAAATGTTGTGTTTTGTTATAAAAAAACACACTAACTGACCTAAACTATAAACCTGAAATGAATGTGATACTAAAATATACATGCTATATGCTATTAAACCATAAATGGCGGTTTCTTACATTAGCGCAATTACTTTTCCTTATCCATATATCGATGGCGAACGCTACAGTTCTCAATATCGATATCCGGGGAGGTATAAACGATACGGTGTTTATTCAGGCAACCGTAGTCGACGAAGATGTAAAAACAAGCTGCACAAGAGACTTTACGATTTACTATAAACTGAACGAGTCGGTATTCATCCCCTCGTTTTCGGACAATACCGAGACTCTAAATCGTTTGAGAGATTTTATAAATGCATGCCAGCGTGACAGCAGCCTCACTATTAAACGTATTGTAGTGACAGGCTCCTGCTCGGTAGAAGGAGGTATGCAATACAATAAGACACTGGCCATAAACCGCTATACACAGTGCCTGAATTATCTGCAAAAGAATAATATCGATCTTTCGCGCTACCCTATTGATGTAATTGGTGCAGGTGCCAACTGGACGCAGTTCAGAACGCTGACAGAGAACTCCGGTTCACCATATAAATCGCAGATCATGGAGGTGCTAAACAGCAACCTGACTGATAATGCGAAACTAACTGACATGAAGCGCATGGATAATGGTAAACTATATAGTTTCCTCCGCCAGGATGTATTTCCGAAACTAAGATATACTAATATTGCCATCAATTACGACTCGCTGAGCAAACAGTCTCAACCTGTGAACTATATCTTCCCGCGCATCATGTTATATGAGCCTGTAGAAGTACCGGTATATCAGGAAGTAGTAGAAGTCATTGAGCCCGCATGGCGATGGAAACCGCTGCTGGCGCTGAAAACCAACTTGCTGTTTGATGCACTTACTGCACTCAACGTGGAAGTGGAAGTACCGATAAAACAAAACTGGTCGATTGCCGGGGAATGGATGTTCCCGTGGTGGCTGCGCGATAAAGATAATCCGAATAAAAAACCCTGGCGTTTAGAGTTGCTTTGCGGTACACTCGAAGGACGTTACTGGTTTGGCAACCGTCAGGAACGACGCGTGTTGACCGGATGGTTTGCCGGACTATATACCGGTGCCGGACTATACGATATTCAGTGGAAAGCCAAAGGATATCAGGGTGAATTCTTTGTGGCAGCCGGTGTCAGTGCCGGTTATGCGCACCAAATCAGCAAACGCTTCCCTAACCTCTCTATGGAGTATTCACTGGGAATCGGTTTCTTCCGCTCGCATTACCGTCACTATGAGGCATTTTTTGGATCGGATACCAAGTGGCACCCCATCCGCCTGAACAACGGACGATATACATGGATTGGCCCTACCCGCCTGAAAGTATCGCTGGTGTGGCTGTTGAACTACAAATCGAAGAAAGGAGGCAATCTATGAGAAAGCTAACTATTCTATCGTTCGTTATGCTGTTGGGATTGCTGATGTCGGCGTGCCACCGTCAGCAATTAGAAGACTGGTATTATATAAGAGCCAGTATACCTATAAGCGTGGACTGGAGTGTTTGTGGCGTAGACCCGCAGAACGTGAGTGTGCTATTCTTTAATGAAAGCGATGGTTCTATTGCTTTGCAGCACTTCTACGAGAACAATACCAGTAAGATTCAGAGTTATGTGGAAGTTCCTGTAGGCAAATATACCGTAGTGCTCTTTAATGAGCTGCCCGGGCAGATTAAGAATGTGAGCGTGAGCAACCGCGATAACTTCAATACCATCGATGCGGTGGGTAAAAAAGCTACCAGCGTGACGCTTCCGATTGCGGGTGATACCTATCTGACTGAACCCGGCGAACTGGTATCAGTCATTGTAGAACATTTCGAAGTGACCTCGGATATGGTATATTATACCAATGAACCTTTCTGGCTCGACATGATATCGTTGCATGAAAGCAAAGATGATATCACCGATGATGCCGAAGCGCTGATGTTCCTTGTTCCACTGAACGATCTTTCATTGTTTGAAATGAAACTGCATATTCTGGGACTGAACAACTCGCGTATGCCTGCTCTGGTCAACCTGAGAAACATGGCAGAAACCTATGAATTTAAAGACCGTAAAGATGGCATGAGTCCTGTGACTTATCAGTCGACTAACAATACCCGTACTTACGATAATGATGAAAAGAAAAACGGTATTGTATCAGGAAATATCAGTGTATTCGGTGTTTTGGGCGACCAGATGTCTGTAAGCGATCAGCCGGCAGGTACGCCAATCATGCTCGATGTACGCTTTATGCTTGTAGACGAAGAACGAACCATCGTAAACCGTGCTTATGACATTACCGATAAGATAACATTTAAGAAGCTCGATAACGGCATCACATTGATATCATTGTATCTGGAAGATCCTGAACCTTTGCCCGATGTAATTCCTGAAGGCAGTGGTGGTGAATCGGGGTTCGATACCAGTGTAGAAGACTGGGACGTAATTGATGTACCTCTTGTAGCGGAATAAAGTTAGTGTTAATTAAGAATGATGACCTATGAAAAGAATCGTATATATATTATTTCTCGGAACATTGCTGGCGGGTTGTGCCAGTAATGTAACCGAAGAGATTGACCGTCAGAATAAGAACGAAGAGATATGCTTCTCTACACTAAGTGATAAAATAGAAACCCGCAAAGCCAATGATAATGGCAGCAATTATCAGGCATATGGTGTTATTGTTGACGAAGAAGATAAAGGCTGGTTTATAGATAGCGAAATTACCCCAAGTACTACATCGGGAGGAGATGACACTGTGACAGATGGCACAACATATTACTATCCGTATGGAAAGAACGTTACATTTTATGCTTTCGCTCCCAATACAAGCGGACAGATGGCTATCACTACAGATTCATCTACTCCATCAATCGAAATAGTCTATACTTCAGCACATGCCGGAAACGACTTTACCATTGCAACTCCCATCACTCAGGGCTCGGGGAAAGTCAATTATGTGTTTAAGCACATGATGTCTAAGATTAATACATCCATTGCATTAAGCAGCGATTTAAGGTCTGCCGGATATGCTCTGAACAATCAGTATAGTACAACAAATACTACAGGTTATTATACCACTTTTGTGGTACCTATTAATAAAGGGACTATTAACGCTGCTACTGCATCACCTGCATGGAGTGATACAACAGGCGTATCGGGAGGAATCTCTTTTTCTAATCAAAATTCATTTATCATTATTCCTCAAGCCTTTACAACAACGGCATCAGGCAGCACTGACTATGGCAATTGTACTATAGAAATATCTCAGGTAGAAATCTATCTCACGGTAAACAGTCAGACCTCTACCATGTTTAGTGGCGGCTTGGTTAAAGTAGGAATACCCGATGGACTAATAACTGATAATGAATTCAAAATGGGCGTTTGCTATAACATAACATTGAATATTAGCAATCTATCTAAAGATGAAGATGGAAATCTGATTTTTAACGCTGTAGACTTCTCCGTAGATGTAGCCGACTGGACAGGCCCGGTAGATGCTCCACTTACATCAGGTTAAATATATATATATACAAACACCCCCGTTTATTTACATCACGATACTAAACTTAATTTCACGATAATGCCTATGACAGGCGAAAACCCTTATGACTCTGAAAATTGCCAGGGTTGAGAATATTAAATCTATCAGTGACAGAAAGGTGTGGTCTGCCACTATTTTAATCTATAAAGTGATGACATTATGAGAATAATCTTACATCTGAATCAAGTATTTCATAAATGTGTTCTTTTATTAATTATTATATTTATTTCTGCATGTTCCGAGGATATTATCAAGATAATACCTGCTCCCGGAGAAGAAGAGAAAATAATAATTGAATCTCCTGAAGTGATAAAAGTATCGCTCAGACAAAGCAGAATTGATTATGACGATGAAGGAACAAGCGGAATAAAGCAATACTGGGAGTCGGGAGATCAGTTTATTTTGTATAGTACTACCGGAGATAAGATCACCTATACGGTTTCCGAAATCAGTTCATCTGATGCATCGACGGCAACATTTACTACAACCGGAACAATAAAGGGAGCGATATTCTACGCTGTTTATCAAAACGGCAGCACTATCGATGTCTCGTTTAATAGTGTAACCGGTGAACCCACTTACTCAATGACCATGACGGGTCAGACACAATCGGGTGCGGAAAGCAATGCTTTGTCACACCTTAAAGGCTACGACCTGGTGGTTTGCGGCCCTGTAACTTCTTTTGAAGACGGATTGTCTTTTAAAAGTCAGGGCAGTATGCTCACATTTAAGATGACTAATATCAGCAGCGATTTTGGTTCTCCAACGAGTTTAACCATTAATATAATTGGTGGTTCGAACGATGTTTTTAAAACCAATTATGACGCAGCAGCTGATACTGCATCTTATACCCTTGCGCTGAGCGAATACAGCTCATCTACAACTTCTCTTGTAGCCTATGTGATGGTACCGCCCTTTAGTGTTCCCGATGGAGCAAGTATGGCCATTTTATTAGAAAGTGCATCAAACAAACTTCGCTATGTAAATACTTATACTTCAGAAAAAGATTATGTCGCGGCAACCAGATATAATTTCTCGATAACAGATTTTACAGGATTTGATATATTTACGAAACCTATGGATTTGTTAAATCCATATAATACTGCAGACTCAACCTGGAGACAAGAATATAAACCTACAACGGGAGATGGTTCTGAAGATAATCCTTATTTAATTCAGAATGCCTGGAATCTTGGACCAATCTACTGATGAAGATGTATATGTATCTCCTTCACAAATAAGAAGATTTAATTTACAGACAGGAGATAAGGTAAGAGGAATAACAAGACATCCTAAAACAGGCGAGAAGTTTAGAGCTTTATTGTTTGTTCAAAAAGTAAATGAAGAGAATCCTGAAACTTGTATAAATAGAAAGTCATTTGTAAACTTAACACCAATATATCCAGAGGAAAGACTAAACTTAGAAAAAAGTCAAAATGAAATATCAACAAGATTAATAGACTTAATATCTCCAATAGGTAAAGGTCAAAGGGGTCTTATTGTTGCTCCGCCTAAGGCAGGTAAAACAATATTGTTAAAAAGTGTTGCAAATAGTATTGCAAAGAACTACCCAGATGTAGAATTAATCGTTTTATTAATAGATGAAAGACCAGAAGAAGTTACAGATATGAGAGAATCTATAAATGGAGATGTAATTTACTCTACTTTTGACCAAGTGTCAAATCATCATGTTAAAGTAGCAGAAATGGTGTTAAATAGAGCTCAAAGACTTGTTGAACATGGTAAGGATGTAGTAATATTATTAGATAGTATTACTAGACTAGCAAGAGCTTACAATTTAACAATATCTCCAACAGGAAGAACTTTATCTGGAGGTTTAGATCCAGGAGCACTACATGGACCTAAAAAATTCTTTGGAGCAGCTAGAAATATAAGACAAGGTGGATCACTTACTATATTAGCTACAGCATTAGTGGAAACAGGGTCTAGAATGGATGATGTTATATTTGAAGAGTTCAAAGGAACTGGTAATATGGAATTACATTTAGATAGAAAGCTTGCAGAAAAGAGAATATTCCCAGCAGTTGATATTTATAAGTCAGGAACAAGAAGGGAAGACCTACTTCTTTCAGATGAAGAGAAAGCGGCTCTTTGGAAACTGAGAAAAGAAATGAGCAACAATTCTATTCTAGAAGTAACTGATAACCTAATTGAAGCCTTAAAAAAGACTAAAAATAATAAGGAATTTGTTAGAACAATAAAGTAAACTACATAAGAAAATAATAAGATAATCTCTAATAAAGTTAGTTAAAACTGAAATAAAAA
>CAMTOS010000065.1 GCA_947074195.1 uncultured Bacteroides sp. | reverse complement strand
TTTTCAAGAGCCTCTGAACAGCAATGTTCAGAGGCTTTTTTGTGTTTATACATATATATCAATTTATAAACTATTCATTGTGCTTTATTTTTTCGTTAAATCAGCTCATATTTAATTATAAATGCAATTTATTGTTACATTTCGTAATTATAGCTTATATTTGTAGAATACACATATTAATAATCTTATAACACTTCAATTATGAAATCAAAACTAATGATTGCCGGTACGGCCTTGTTTTTTGCATTCTCTATGGTAGCATGTGCTGACAAAAAGAAACACGATCATGATCACGACCATGACCACGACAAAGTGGAAGTTGCTGAAAAAGGACATGTATGTACTAAAGATTCTGCTACTTTGAGCGATTCAACTAAGGTTTGTTCAAAACCAGATACTTGTCTTACAGAAGGTAAAACATGTACAAAGTCAGATACATGCACTAAACACTAATTCAATCTTACAGATTAAAAGATTAAATCAGGGATTACTTATAATTTATAATAAGTAATCTTTTTTTGTTTCTTAAAAACGGTAAATACGGTCTTATTAACTGATATATTTAATATAAAACGGCCAAATAAATAATGAACTGATATATTTATAGATAAAAAAGTAACGTATTATTTTGGAGAAAAGAAATAATACCTATCTTTGCATCGTTCAAAAACAAAAATTGACATGAATTTAAATTTTATACATATTCTACTATCTGGTATTATTAGTCTGCTGGCAAATGTTAGGGGAAGTGGATGCTATGTATAATATATAAACAAATAATATAAAATTAGCCTTTCTCACTTCCCTGTGTGAAAGGCTTTTTAATTAACAAGTCAAATAATAAACTAAATACTTTTATGATGGACGATAGATTATTTATTTTCGATACTACGTTGAGAGATGGCGAACAGGTCCCCGGCTGTCAGTTGAATACAATTGAAAAGATTCAGGTTGCACGTGCGCTCGAATCACTTGGTGTAGATGTAATCGAAGCAGGTTTTCCTATATCAAGTCCCGGCGATTTTAATTCTGTTATTGAAATATCGAAAGCAGTAACCTGGCCAACCATTTGTGCACTTACCCGTGCTGTAGAAAAAGATATCGAAGTAGCTGCCGAAGCGCTGAAATATGCAAAACATAAGCGTATTCATACCGGTATCGGTACTTCAGATTCTCATATCAAATATAAGTTCAATTCAAATCGCGAAGAAATCATCGAGCGTGCTGTTGCAGCGGTAAAATATGCTAAACGTTTTGTAGAGGATGTTGAATTCTATGCCGAAGATGCGGGTCGTACTGATAATGAATATCTGGCACGCGTGGTTGAAGCAGTAATCAAAGCAGGTGCTACCGTAGTGAATATTCCCGATACTACAGGTTATTGTCTTCCATCGGAATATGGAGCCAAAATCAAATATCTGATGGAGAATGTGAATGGAGTACACAATGCAATTCTTTCTACACATTGTCATAATGACTTAGGTATGGCTACTGCGAATACTATTTCGGGTGTACTTAATGGTGCCCGTCAGGTAGAAGTTACTATCAATGGTATTGGTGAACGTGCCGGTAATACTTCGCTCGAAGAAGTAGCAATGATCTTTAAGAGCCATCATGAACTGAATATCATGACCAATATCAATACGCAGAAGATTTATCCGACAAGCCGTATGGTATCGAGCTTAATGAATATGCCTGTTCAGCCTAACAAGGCGATTGTTGGTCGCAATGCTTTTGCGCATTCATCAGGTATTCATCAGGATGGTGTTTTGAAGAATGTTCAGACTTATGAAATTATCGATCCGAAAGAAGTGGGTATTGATGATAATTCAATTGTACTGACTGCACGTAGTGGACGAGCTGCATTGAAGAGCAGACTTACATTGCTTGGTGTTGAACTCGATAAGGAAAAACTGGATAAGATTTATGAATCGTTCCTGAAACTTGCTGACAGAAAGAAAGATATCAATGATGATGATATTCTGGTTCTTGCAGGTGAAGACAGAAGTAAGAATAAGCGTATCAAACTTGAATACTTGCAGGTAACAAGTGGAGTAGGTGTTCTTTCAGTAGCAAGTCTTGCATTGAATATAGCCGGTGAAAAGTTTGAAGGTTGTGCAAGTGGAAACGGACCGGTAGATGCGGCTATCAAAGCATTGAAAAAGATTATCGATCGCCATATGACATTGAAAGAATTCACTATTCAGGCCATCAGCAAGGGTAGTGATGATGTGGGTAAAGTTCATATGCAGGTTGAATATGACAACCAGATGTACTATGGTTTTGGAGCCAATACGGATATCATTGCCGCTTCGGTTGAAGCATATATTGACTGTATCAATAAATTTCACTCATAATAATAAGGTAAAAATTAAATTTCATATAACTCAATGAATACTCTTTTTGACAAAATATGGGACGCTCACGTCATCACAGTCGTTGAAGACGGACCAACACAATTATATATCGACAGACTCTATTGCCACGAAGTTACCAGCCCGCAGGCTTTTGATGGTATGCGTGCCCGCGGTATCAAATGTTTCCGTCCGGAACAGATTTACTGTATGCCCGACCATAATACACCGACGCACGATCAGGATAAACCTATCGAAGATCCTGTATCAAAAGCACAGGTAGATGCACTGGAAAAGAATGCGAATGAATTTGGCCTGACACATTATGGTATGCTGAATAAGCGTAACGGTATTATTCATGTGGTTGGACCGGAACGTGGATTAACTCTTCCCGGAATGACTATTGTATGTGGCGACTCGCATACATCTACTCATGGTGCCATGGGAGCTATCGCTTTCGGTATCGGTACAAGTGAGGTAGAAATGGTAATGGCTTCGCAATGTATTTTGCAATCGCGTCCTAAAACAATGCGTATCACTGTAAATGGTGAGCTGAGTAAGGGGGTAACTGCAAAAGATCTTGCCTTATATATGATGGCAAAGCTGACTACAAGTGGTGCTACCGGTTATTTCATCGAATATGCAGGTGAAGCAGTAAGAACGATGTCAATGGAAGGCAGACTTACGCTGTGCAATCTTTCTATCGAAATGGGTGCACGTGGAGGTATGATTGCTCCCGATGAAGTGACTTTCGAATATATCAAAGGTCGCGAAAATACACCAAAAGGTGAAGAGTGGGATAAAGCACTGGCCTACTGGAAAACACTGAAAAGTGATGATGATGCTACATTCGATAAAGAAATTGAATATAACGCAGCCGATATCGAACCGATGATTACTTATGGTACAAATCCGGGAATGGGTATGGGCATTACTGAACACATTCCTACAACCGACGGAATGAGCGAAGCTGAAAAAACGTCTTTCCTTAAATCATTAGAATATATGGGATTCCAGCCGGGCGAATGTCTGCTGGGCAAAAAAGTGGATTATGTATTTCTTGGCGCATGTACAAATGGCCGTATTGAGGATTTCAGAGCATTTGCATCTCTGGTGAAAGGACATAAGAAAGCGGACAATATTGTTGCATGGTTAGTGCCCGGCTCATGGATGGTAGATGAACAGATTCGCGAAGAAGGTATCGATAAAGTATTGGCTGAAGCTGGTTTTGAGATACGTCAGCCGGGTTGTTCGGCTTGTCTGGCAATGAATGATGACAAAGTGCCTGCCGGAAAATATGCAGTCTCTACAAGCAACCGTAATTTTGAAGGTCGTCAAGGACCAGGTTCACGCACATTACTGGCAAGTCCGTTAGTAGCTGCAGCTGCTGCAATCACAGGTGTTATCACCGATCCAAGAACATTAATGGTTTAACCTCTTATCCCAAGAAATCAGAAAATGAAAGCAAAATTCGATGTAATCACAAGTACTTGTGTTCCACTTCCTTTAGAAAATGTAGATACCGACCAAATCATACCTGCCCGTTTCCTGAAAGCCACAACTCGTGAAGGTTTTGGTGAGAATCTTTTCAGAGACTGGCGTTATGATAAGGAAGGAAATAAAATAGATTCTTTTGTACTTAATGATCCTACTTATGGTGGACAGGTTTTAGTAGCTGGTAAGAACTTTGGTTCAGGATCAAGTCGCGAGCATGCAGCATGGGCCATTGCAGATTATGGCTTTCGTGTGGTAGTTAGCAGCTTCTTTGCCGATATCCACAAAAACAATGAACTCAATAACTTCGTATTGCCGGTAGTTGTGACCGAACCGTTCCTTGCCGAACTGTTCGATTCTATCGCTACTGACCCAAAGACGGAAGTTGTTGTTGATCTTCCGAATCAGAAAATCACAAATAAGTCGACCGGCAAATCGGAGACATTCGAAATCAATGCCTATAAAAAGCATTGTCTGATGAATGGACTCGATGATATCGATTTCCTGTTGACCAATAAAGACAAAATTGAAGCATGGGAGAAAGCGTCAAAATAGAAATCATGGACACAACGCTTCGCGATGGTGAACAAACCAGCGGAGTCTCTTTTGTGCCACATGAAAAACTGATGATTGCTCGTTTACTGCTCGAGGAACTAAAAGTCGATCGCATAGAAATTGCATCTGCTCGAGTCTCTGAAGGAGAATTTGATGCCGTAAAAATGATATGTGACTGGGCTGCCCGCAGAAATATGCTGCATAAAGTGGAAGTCCTTGGATTTGTGGATGGTAAAAATTCTCTTGACTGGATTCATTCAACCGGATGCCGTGTCATTAATTTACTCTGCAAGGGATCACTCAAACATTGTACTTATCAGTTAAAGAAAACTCCTCAGGAACATATTGATGATATTAAGGCAGTGGTCGATTATGCCAATGATCTGGATATCGAAGTGAATGTTTATCTGGAAGACTGGAGTAACGGGATGAAAGAATCGCCCGATTATGTTTATCAGATGGTAGATGCGCTGAAAGACACTAGCATCAAACGCTATATGCTGCCCGATACACTGGGTATTCTCAATCCTTTACAGGTCATTGAGTTTATGCGTAAAATGAGAAAGCGTTATCCTAATCTGCATTTTGATTTCCATGCGCACAATGATTACGATTTAGCGGTGAGTAATGTACTTGCTGCTGTTCTGAGTGGTGTAAAAGGTCTGCATACTACTATCAATGGATTGGGTGAACGAGCTGGTAATGCTCCTTTGGCCAGTGTTCAGGCTATTCTAAAAGATCACTTTAATGCAGTGACCAATATTGACGAAAGCCGTTTGAATGATGTAAGTCGTGTGGTTGAATCTTATTCGGGAACGATGATTCCTGCCAATAAACCAATTGTTGGCGAGAATGTCTTTACACAGGTTGCCGGTGTGCATGCCGATGGTGATAATAAGAATAACCTCTATTATAACGATCTTCTTCCCGAACGTTTTGGCCGTAAACGCGAATATGCTTTAGGTAAGACATCGGGTAAAGCCAATATCCGTAAGAATCTGGAAAGTCTTGGTTTAGAACTTGATGAAGAATCAATGAAACGTGTGACAGAACGAATTATCGAACTTGGAGATAAGAAAGAACTGGTCACTCAGGAAGACCTCCCGTATATCATTTCGGATGTATTAAAGCATGATATCAGCACGGAGCGGGTTACACTGAAAAGTTATTTCGTTACGCTGACTCATGGATTAAAACCTATGGCTACACTGAGTATAGCTATTAATGGCACAAACTATCAGGAAAGTTCTTCGGGAGATGGCCAGTATGATGCGTTCGTTCGTGCTCTCCGTAAAATTTACAAGACCACACTGAACCGTAGTTTCCCCCGATTGATAAATTATGCAGTAACCATTCCTCCGGGCGGAAGAACGGATGCTTTTGTACAGACAGTAATTACATGGAGTTTTAATGATAAAGTATTCCGCACACGAGGCCTCGATGCCGACCAGACGGAAGCTGCCATCAAAGCTACTATTAAGATGCTGAATATCATAGAAGATACTTACGATAAAGAATAAAGTTTGTCATTGTCTGCTACCTTTATCTACTTATATTTGTTATACTTGAATAAAACGAATATTAATCCTTAAATAGAAGTAGTTATGAGAAGAAACAGAATTACCTGGGCAATATTATTTATCATTCTGATAGTAGGTTTTAGTATCGGAGCGAGATATTTATTCCGATTCTGGACGGATCGTCCGGAAGAACCATGGACAGATACGATTATGTATGGTTCGGTTATTGGTATAGCACCGATCGTTGTTTTTGTTTTCTTCCTGTTTTACTCAAAGGGGGACGATAAAACGAAGAATACATAATGGAATGAATTCATTATCGATAAACTCAACTATGAAACACTATAAAATGAATAAACTGATTAAATTCCTTCTGATACTGACTGTGTCCTGGCTGTTCTTAATTGGCTTGAGACTATTACTGCCTGTTTGGTCGGATCGTCCTGCCGAACCGATTTATATGCTATTAATTAATAGTTTGATTCTGGCCATAGGACCGGCAGTGGTCTACATGGGAGGAAATTATATAAAGAAATATACGAAAAAAAAGATATAATTATGGATTTCAAAATTGCTGTATTAGCCGGAGACGGTATCGGACCCGAGATTGCCGTACAGGGCGTAGATGTAATGAGCGCCGTGTGCGAAAAGTTTGGTCACAAAGTGAGTTATGAACATGCCCTTTGTGGTGCAGATGCAATCGATAAAGTAGGTGATCCGTTCCCGGAAGCTACTTACGAAGCCTGCAAAAATGCCGATGCTGTATTGTTCTCGGCAGTAGGCGACCCAAAATTCGACAATGACCCAACTGCTAAAGTTCGTCCGGAACAAGGTCTTTTGGCTATGCGTAAAAAACTGGGCTTATTTGCCAATATCCGTCCGGTACAAACGTTCAAATGCCTTATTCATAAATCACCATTGCGTGCAGAGCTGGTAGAAAAAGCCGATTTCATCTGTATTCGCGAACTAACCGGTGGTATGTATTTCGGCGAAAAATATCAGGACGATGAAAAAGCATGGGATACCAACTATTATACTCGTCCGGAGATTGAGCGCATCCTGAAAGTGGCTTATGAATATGCCATGAAGCGCCGCAAACATCTTACGGTAGTCGATAAAGCCAATGTACTTGCCTCTTCTCGTTTGTGGAGACAAATTGCACAAGAAATGGCACCACAATATCCCGAAGTTTTGACAGACTATATGTATGTTGACAATGCAGCTATGCGCATGATTCAGGAGCCGGCATTCTTCGACGTTATGGTTACTGAAAATACCTTTGGCGATATCCTTACCGATGAGGGTTCAGTAATCAGCGGCTCTATGGGCTTACTTCCATCGGCATCTACTGGTGAAAGCACTCCGGTGTTCGAACCTATTCACGGTTCATGGCCACAAGCTAAAGGTCTGAACATTGCCAATCCACTGGCTCAGATTCTTTCTGTGGCGATGTTGTTCGAATACTTTAACCTTGAAAAAGAAGGCAAGCTGATTCGTGAAGCTGTTGATGCATCTCTTGATGCCAATGTCCGTACTCCTGAAATTCAGGTTGCAGGCGGTGCAACTTATGGTACAAAAGAAGTAGGTGCATGGATCGTCGATTATATCAAAAAAGCAACTATTTAAACCGAAATAGTTAAATCACAATAAGCACTGTTTTCTCATTCATTTGAGAAGACAGTGCTTTTTTTGTTTATTCAAACACCGTTTAAATGCAAATTAAATGGCTTCTCAATGCAGGAAAGCTTGTCAATAGTTATCGTTAACTCGAAAATAGTTACTATTTTTGCATCAGGTAGCCCTTGCTGTTACCTTTAAAAACACTCAAAAGAATATTCGTATTTATAAATTTTTGACTGAATGAATAAAACTGCTAATTATCAGTTCACCATTGTAATCCCTGTATACAATGAAGAAGATAATATATACATGCTTGAAAACAAACTTAAAAGTTTTTTGCCTACAGCAATTTATCCAACTTGTGCCCTTTTTGTAAATGATGGCTCAAAAGATAAGAGTCTTGAACTTATTAAAGAAATCTGTGACAGAAACAGTGATTTCTTTTATATCGATCTGACAAAGAATTCAGGATTAAGTGCTGCTATGAAGGCTGGAATTGATACTGCTGAATCTGCCTATGTAGGTTATATGGATGCCGATTTACAGACAACTCCCGAAGACTTTAATCTTCTTTTAGCTGATATCGATAAGTATGAACTCGTGATGGGTATTCGTGCTAATCGTAAAGACAGCGGTTTCAAAAAGATGCAGTCAAAGATTGCCAATGGTTTCCGTCGTATGATGACCAATGACAATGTACAGGATACAGGTTGCCCGCTGAAAGTATTGCAGACACCATGTGCGAAAAAGATTCCTTTCTTTACAGGAATGCACCGTTTTCTTCCTGCACTTGTGATGTTGCAGGATGGTCAGATCAAGCAAATCCCGGTACGTCACTTCCCTCGTGTGGCAGGTGTTTCTAAATACCACTTATGGAACCGCCTGGTTTCACCTTTCATGGATTGTTTCGCTTATCGCTGGATGAAGAAACGTTATATCAATTATAGCATATCTAATCATAATATATAAGAGTAATGTTCGAAGATTTCGCTCTTATATATGTCATCGGTTTTCTAGCTCAGATTCTTTTCTCAGCACGTATTCTTTGTCAGTGGATTTTGTCGGAGAGAGCAAAACAAGTTGTTTCTCCATCGATTTTCTGGATATTGAGTATTGCCGCCTCCTATTTGCTTTGCATTTATGGCTGGATGCGTGATGACTTTTCCATCGTACTGGGACAATTCATCTCTTATTATATTTATCTCTGGAACTTAAAAGAAAAAGGAATATGGATTAAGATTCCTACTTTGTTTCAGATTTTGCTGATAGCCACTCCTTTAGTGGCTTGCGGTTTTGTAATAAGCAATTTCTCTGAGTTCGTCAGTGAGTTCTTTTACAATGAAGATGTACCCTTATGGCTGTTAGTTTTTGGTTCTGCAGGTCAGATTATTTTCACGCTTCGCTTTATTTATCAGTGGGTTTATTCAATGAAGCGTAGTGAATCGATTCTGCCTACAGGATTTTGGGTTATCAGTTTATTAGGTTCATTCATTATTATTTCCTATGGTATCATTCGCCGCGATCCGGTTTTAATCCTCGGTCAGTCGGTTGGATTTTTAGCATATTCACGAAACTTAATTATCGGTTATCGCCATGCTCAGTCACTCAAACGTGAAAAATAGCCTTGTTTGGTTAGGCTTTATTATTGCTGTTCTGCCCGTAATTATCTTCCGCGATTTTACTCCGGATAACGAATTGCGCTATCTCAGTATTGCCAACGAGGCATTAAGCGAAGGGCATCTGTTTGCATTCTACAATCAGGGCATTCCTTATGCCGATAAACCACCGCTCTATATCTGGATCGTCATGTTCGGCAAAGCCATTTTTGGCCAGCATTACATGTGGTTCCTTTCGTTGTTCTCTGTTATTCCGGCATTGATCATTATGTCGGTGATGGATAAATGGGTTGCCATGCAAAATTTGGCCGATGATTACCGTCTGACAGCTAAATTGATGCTACTTACTTCCGGTTTGTTTGTCGGTCTGGCGCTGACGTTACGTATGGATATGCTGATGTGTATGTTTATCACTCTTTCGCTTTATACCTTCTATAAGATGTTGAAAGCAAAGAGAATACAACGTTCTGATACGTGGCTATTCCCCATATATGTATTTCTTGCTGTCTTCTCTAAAGGACCGGTAGGCTTCCTTGTTCCACTACTATCAATCGCCGCCTTTCTGTTGGTTACCGGTCGTATTCGTACCTTCGGACGCTACTGGGGCTGGAAAACATGGGGTGTGTTACTGGGGCTTTGTATAGTGTGGTTTCTTTGTGTGTATGCAGAAGGCGGTACAGAATACCTTAATAACTTGCTGTTTAATCAGACAGTGAACCGTGCAGTAGATTCATTCCATCATAAAGAACCATTTTACTATTACTTCATCGCTTTCTGGTACTCGCTGGCTCCATGGTCATTGCTTATTGCAGGAGTAATTCTGGTTGCAGGTTTTCGCCGACTATATTACACCGACCTCGAACAGTTTTTGTTTATGGTAGCCATCACTACTTTCGTGATGCTTTCGTGTATCAGTTCTAAGATTGCCGTTTATCTTGCTCCGGCATTTCCATTCTTTGTCTATCTGACGGTGGTAATTCTGAAAAGATTCAAGTGGAATATCTGGATTTCATTATCACTACTCTTACCTGTAATTGTATTTATCGCTGCCATCGGTGTCTTCATTGCCCTGGTTGCCACAGGCACTCTTGCCGGATATGGACACTGGTTATTCTATGTCGCTGCTTCTATCCTGACACTTTCGGGACTGATAGCTCTTCGTAATCTGTATGGTAGAAAGAGCGTTACAGCGACCATCAATACCCTTGCCATCGGATTACTGACTGCCGTTTTCTTTGGTGGATGGGCACTCCCAAGCATCAACAATGATATTGGTTTTAATGGTGTATGTACTGAAGCTCGTGTAATTGCTGAACATAATGATCTTGATAATTATTATACCTATGGCATTCGTCGTCCGCAAAGTATGGATGTCTTTTTAGATAAAGATGTTCAGATTGTAAGCGAAGAAGAAATTACAGAAGGCGCTTGTCAGAATGGCGTATTAATTACGCTCGACCGACGCATCAGAAATAATGAAGTATTGCTCGACTATTTTGCCGGCAAACCTCAAACCCGCATAGGAAACTATATCATTATACGTTTACAAGATTAGTAAATGATGAAAGTATTAATTACAGGCGCAGCTGGCTTCATAGGTTCACGCCTGGCCTATATGCTGTTGAACAGCGGATATCAGGTCGTTGGTCTCGATAATATCAACGATTATTATGATGTACAGTTGAAGTACGATCGATTGGCCACAATTGGCATTGATTCTTCACAAATCACTCCCGGTGAAATGATACAGAGTAAGATGTACCCCGATTGCCGGTTCATTCAGATGGACTTGGTTGATTATACCGGTATGTCGCACTTATTTGCACAAGAGCGTTTCGATGTAGTTGTGAATCTTGCCGGACAGGCAGGTGTGCGCTATTCCATCGAGAATCCCATTGCTTACGGACAATCCAATCTGATGGGTTTTCTGAATCTGTTAGAGTGTTGCCGCCACTATCCGGTGAAGCATTTGGTCTATGCCAGCTCAAGCAGTGTATATGGTATGAACGAAAAAGTGCCATATTCTGAAGACGACAAAACCGATTCACCGGTAAGCCTGTACGCTGCAACCAAGAAAGCCAATGAGCTTATGGCGCATTCTTACAGTAAACTGTACAACATTCCGACTACCGGACTTCGTTTCTTTACCGTATATGGACCTTGGGGGCGCCCCGATATGGCACCATTCCTGTTTATGAAAGCCATTTTGAATGATGAGCCGATTAAAGTCTTCAATCATGGGCACATGAAGCGCGACTTTACTTATATCGATGATATTGTGGAAGGGGTAATGAAAGTGATTCCTTCGCCATCAGACAAGCAAGTACCGTTCCGTATCTACAATATTGGTAATTCAACGCCGGTCGATCTGATGGATTTTATTCAGACCATTGAGAAAGAAGCAGGAAAGAAAGCCATTATGAATATGGTAGGTATGCAACCGGGTGATGTGACCATTACCTATGCCGATACCTCGCACTTAGAAAAAGATTTCGGCTATAAGCCATCAACAAAACTGAGTGACGGTATAGCCGAATTCTATAAATGGTATATTTCGTATTTTAAATGAACCTGATCAGCGAATAGATCAGTATTCCAAGAATAGTCGCCAGTCCGACATATATGATAACTTCCGTCTGCTTTGCCTGGCGGAAGTTTTCTTTTGTTACACGGGTCAATAAGTAGTACATCAGTCCGGCACCACAGCCACCGATAATCATTCCCACAATTAAGTCGCCCGGATAGTGCAATCCAAGATAAATGCGAGTATAGCAATTCACTGCTGCCCACAAGCAAATGAACAAGCTTAGCCAGCGTTTGCGGAACAGGAAGACCAGGAAAAAAGCCAGTCCGAATGAGTTTGAGGCATGGCAAGATGGGAATCCAAAGCGGCCGCCTCTGCGTTCGTTGACAATATATACCAGATCGGCTATTGGGCTAAACTCATTGGCAGGGCGGGGGCGAGCCACCCACGGACGAATCAGCGTAGCACATACCTGATCGGCAAAAGTAATGGTCAGCGCAATGGCAATGACACAAAACAAAGCCACCTTCCAGTTATAATTGCGCAGCAGTACATAAAGAATGCTCGCATACATCGGAATCCAGATCCATTTACCTGTATAAGCCGTCATAAAATAGTCCCAAAAGTTATTGTGAAAACTATTCAGGAAAAGAAAGACGGATTGATCCGTGTTGATTAATGACTCTAACATCGTAAATCTTGTTTTATCGTTAATTAAGTTAGTTCTTATTATCTTGTCGCCAAATCATCATATAGTTTCTGCAGCAACGCCTTCCCTTTTTCATCGTTCATTCCCGGCATTGTTCCGCTGTTGATCAGAATCTGATCTGCGTCACAATCGTAAACAAACTCATTTTCCGGAGTAATCATACCAAAGAAATTAGGCGAAGTGAAATAGCCGAATTTAGGCGATGCCGGGTTTAGCAGATTCTTGCTGAACGTAAATTCATCGTGCGGGATGCCCAACTGATAGAGCAGGGTAGCTGCTATATCAATCTGCGACCCGTAACTATCAATCTGCATTGGTTCTTTTACAGCTCCTCCGGTAATGATCAACGGAATGCGGTAACGCTCTGCCGACTGATTATTGATGTTTTCAGGATAGGCGCCCAGATGATCGGGTACCAGAACCACCACAGACTCCTTCCATAAAGGCAATTGTTTAAACTCACGGATAAACTCACCTGTGCAGCTATCGGCATAGGCAAACGCATTTACCTTATTATTTTCGAACTTACGGTAAGGCACCTCGAAAGGCTCATGGCTGCTCGATGTTTGCAGAGCAATGCAGAAAGGTTCTTTAAACTCATCTTTCTTCATATCCTCAATCAGGCGGTTGAACACAACTTCATCGTGTGCTCCCCATTTGCTCAGTCGTTGTGAGGCAGGGAAATTCTTATCACAAACAATATCTTCTATACCCATTGAAATCAGATACGAACGCATATTGGTAAAATCGGCATCACCACCATAATAATAGTAAGGCGTATAACCGGCCGATTTAAGACTACGTGGAATAGAAGGTAAATTCTGCGTCTTGCGCGAATATTTCATGATGCTCGTGGTAGGCTGTGCCGGGTAACCACTGAAAATAGAAACCAGTCCGCGATCTGTACGAAAACTATTGGCATAGAAATTCGTAAACAAAATTCCCTCTCTGGCCATCGAATCAACCTCAACAGCAATAGCTTCGCCTCCGAGCGATTCCATCAGATAAGACGAAAAACTCTCGAGCACAATGAAAATCACATTCGGTTGTTTTATGGTAAACAATTGTGGGATAGAGTCTGCCGGAACAGCATCTGTGATTTCTAAAAAGATTTCGTCTGCTTTTTCGGGTTCCATAAAGCGATATTGCTGATCGAAGTTGGCCTGTCGTGAAAACGATTCCATCAGACTAAACGCCGGATTGATGGCCGCATGGTTCAATGTCTGCGTGTCGCTAAAGTAAACCTTTCCTGTGTTCATAGTCGAAACAGTAAATCCGCCACGAATAGGGATAAAAAGCAAACCGGTAAGAACAAGGAATAGCAAACCTGGGTAGAGGCGATGAAAAGGTGTTTTCAGTCCTCTGAGCCAAAGTTGAGGAGCCATGAAGGCAAAAAACAGAAAGATGCCATAAGCACACCACAACAAAATGTTTTTTATCGCTATACCCACTCCGGTGCTGGCAAAAGCATCGGTTGGCGAACTGAAGAAATAAAAGAAAGGAGTCGTATCGAGTCTGAATCCCCAGTATTCATATAAGTTTACGTCGAGCACGAATATGGCCGATAGCAGAATGGCAATGAATATATAGTAAACCATCAAAGTTCTTCTTAGCCATTTTCCTGCATTCCAGACAGAAGCAATCGTTAGCAATCCCGGAATAATGGTCAGGTAGCCTGCCAGCGAGAAGTCCAGTGGCAATCCATGAATAATAACTTTCCACCATTCACCAAGCGAAACCTCTGCAAACAAGTCGTAATAATGCAGCATAAAAAGAGGTTTCTGCATGACAAAGAGAAAGACAAACAGAAAGTATGTGGATATAAGAAATAAAAATCTTCGTTTCATCTGTATTCGTTTAAAAATATGCAACGAATGCAAAGGTACTATTCTTTTCTCTATCTTTGCGCATATACCACTGGCAAAGGAAAAGCTATAGTTGCAAAAAACTCCTAAACTTTGTCCGTTACCGCGGTGTTAGATTCTATTATTATCATTAATAATTCTTTTTTATGAAATCATTCCTCATACTTCTCTTTCTGGGTTTCCTGATTCCCGTGAGTGCTCAGCGCACCTATCACCAGCTTTCAGAAGAAGCGCTGACAGCCATAGAAAACGATAGCCTGCAAAAGGCCGAATATTTGCTGAAAGAAGCCATGAAACTCGAACCCGCTAATCCTACAAATGCCATGCTTTTTGCCAATTTAGGGTGGGTGCAGAAGCAACTTGGTCAACCCGAAAAGGCCGTGGATTCTTATACCTATGCGCTAAACATGGCTCCAAATACACTTTCTATCCTGCTTGACCGTGCAGCATTATACATGGAACTGGGAATGACTGATCAGGCGCGTTACGACTACAATCGTGTTATCGAAGAGCATCCCAACAATGAAGAAGCGCTCTTTATGCGTGCTTACCTGAATACTATTCGCCGCGAATACCGACAAGCCCGTACCGATTACCAGCATCTGCTTTCTATCGATAATCAGAATTTCAATGCTAAATTAGGTTTGGCTACCTTATCGCAGAAAGAAGGTAAATACCGCGAAGCCATCGAGCATATCAACGAAATGATGTTGAATTCGCCCGAGAATGCCACACTCTACATTGCCCGTGCCGATGTGGAACGCGAGATGGATCATACCGATCTTGCCCTGATCGATTTAGATCATGCAATTGAGATAGACCCCGATAATTCAAACGCTTATCTTCTTCGTGGCGATATCTATCTTGTACAGGGCAAGAAGCTTTTGGCTAAGAACGATTTCGAGAAAGCGATATCGCTGGGGGTACCTACCGCTTCACTCCGTGAAAAGTTAAAAGCTTGCCAGTGATAGCTACTTAGTACGTTTTCTGGCCATAGCTCACTGGCTTACTGGCGATAGCTTGCGGACAAGCTGGCCATAGTTACTCAACAAACCGGCAATAGCTTGCTGGTTTTTTGTGTATAACAGGGAGTCATCCGGAAGATAAAAAGTATATTTGTGCATTGCAAATCATTAATTAATCATATCTAATTCTTATATCTTATGAAGAAGCTATTTGTATGGATGTCAATCCTGCTGATTAGTACAGGTATTTCAGCCCAGGAGGCTTTATGGGGTGGTTCAACCATCATTTCGCCACAGATTAACGCCGACAGTTCGGTCACATTCCGCCTTGCTGCGCCTAATGCAGGGAAAGTTGAGATTACCGGAGATTTCCTTCCGCGACAAACGATAGAAACCGCGATGGGTGAAATGGAAATTCCTGGTGTGGCTGCTCTTAACAAAGGTGCTAACGGTGTTTGGGAATTCACTTCTGCATCCCTCGCTCCTGAACTTTATAACTACAACTTCCTGGTCGATGGACTGAAAATTACCGATCCTTCTAATGTTTACCAGATTCGTGATGTATCTTCTATATTCAACATATTTATCATTCCGGGTGAACAAGCCGATTTGTATAAAGTCAATAACGTATCCCATGGTTCAGTTACCCGCAGATGGTACAATAGTCCGGCACTCGGTATGGACCGCCGTATGACCATCTATACTCCTCCGGGTTACGAAAACAGCAATCAGGATTATCCTGTTTTATACTTGCTGCATGGTATGGGTGGCGACGAAGAAGCCTGGATTGCTTTAGGTCGTACAGCCCAGATCATGGATAACCTCATTGCAGAAGGCAAAGCCAAACCAATGATTGTAGTGATGACCAACGGAAATGCCATACAGGAAGCTGCTCCCGGAGAATCAAGTTTAGGATTCGCTCAACAACCCACTATGCAGTTGCCAAAAACCATGGAAGGTAGTTTCGAGACCGCTTTCCCCGATGTAGTCGATTTTATAGAAAGCAACTATCGTGTAAAGAAAAACAAAGCAGATCGCGCCATCAGTGGTCTCTCTATGGGTGGTTTCCATTCCCTGAACATTTCGCGTGAATACCCCGATTTATTCGATTATGTCGGCCTCTTCTCTGCTGCTATTACTCCATTCGAGCAAACCGATTCACCTATTTATAAGAATGCCGATGAGAAACTAAAAGTGCAGTTCGAAAAGAATCCAAAACTATACTGGATTGCTATCGGCAAAGACGATTTTCTTTACAATGCCAATGTAGATTATCGCAAAAAGCTTGACGCGAACGGTTACAAATATGTTTATTTCGAAAACGAAGAAGGACATATCTGGAAAAACTGGCGTATCTATTTATCGAAGTTCGCTCCGATGATTTTTCAGGAATAGATTAAAGAAATGAAAACATATATTTATATGCCCGATAAGAAGCCTGAGCTGATTATCGGGCATTTTTTTGTATTATCCGGTTTTGATGCAAACGGTGTATTAAGAATTATAAAGTTAAAATATAGCTAATATTATATAAAAATAGAAATATAAATTATATTTGTTTTCTAACATTAAACTAAAGAAACACTTTAAATACTCACATAAAGTAACTCAACTGTAAAAAAAATGATTCTTATGACCAAAAAAATCTTATCAACAGTTGCCATGTGTCTGTGTTGCGTTTTTTATCTTAATGCGCAATATAACACACTTCAGAAAGCGTCTGAAATAATGGCAATGTCTCTCAATGAAAACAGATTCGGTAATCATGTACCGAATATTACGACAGAAACATCAACTACTTTTACTCCCGATGAAGTTGGCAAGGATGTGGAATTCGAGAAAAACACAGAATTAGAACTGAAGAACGGGAGATTTTCACAGAGTAAATCTGAAAATAAAATATCTTTAAGAGATCAGTCTCTTAAGTTTATTTCTAAAGAAGATTTCTCGGGATCTTATATTTTTACATTCGAAAGTTATTTCGATCAGGGAAGCACTCTTTATAAAAACACTGAAATTACTGCCAATGAGGATGGTACTTTCGAAATCACAGGTTTTGCAGGTTTAAGTTATCCCGTTCAGGCATCTTATGACGAAGCAAGCGGACTGATAACTATCCCGGCGCAGATGTTATATACTCACTCCAGATATGGTGATGTATATATTTGTCCGTTTAATGCAAGCACAAGCACCTACGATCCCACCGGAAATGTGTATGGATATGCTAATAATGATGGAACCCTTGAACTTGATGTGTGGGGATTCTTCGTATTAGATGGTGACTATGCAGGCGGATGCTTCGATGTAGGCTTGAATACTGTTCTTTACGTTCCAAATGCAAGTATAGAAACGGAAGTCAATGGTGAATACATCACTTACAACTCCTATGCAAAACAAATCAGTGCCAATGAATTGCTGATCAGTAATTTTGCCGGGAACGGAGCTGCTGTTATCGTTGACCTTTATCCGGATAAAACGATCTCCATTACTCCGCAATACATATATACGAATTCCATTTATGGAGATTTCTATTGCTATCCGGCAGACTGGGCTAAATCTTCAGGTGCTCAGAGTGGTGATATAGAAGGTAGCGGTACTCAACGCTATCTTGAACTTGGTAACTGGGGAGTTTTCTCTCGCTATAATTCCTATTTATGTGCCTATAAAGCCTATTCATCTCTTATCCAGGTAAATTTCGATATTGTATATCCTGATAAACTCGAACCTGATTTTGACGGAGCAGGAACAAGTCAGTCTCCGTACTTAATAAAGACGGTAGATGATCTTCAGTTTATTTCTCAGTCAGTTCGTGAAGGAGAAACATATACTGGTGTATATTTCTTGATGTGTAATGATTTAGATCTTGGAATTTACGATGGTAAACTCAGAAAGATCGGTTTATCTGATACAAAATACTTTGATGGTTCATTTGATGGTAACGGTTATACCATTCAGGAGTTTACTGTAACAGGCGGAGATGATTATAATGGTCTTTTTGGTTATACAGGTGCTAATGCTGTCATCAGAAATCTATCACTTAGTCAAGTGAAGATCAATTCAACCGGTAGCCAGATTGGTGCTATTGCCGGAAGATCATTAGGAACAATTGAAAATTGTCATGTAACTGGAAATATTAAAGTAGAAAATAACGCCTCGGGTGGTATTGCCGGTTACAGCCAGGGTAGCATTAATAATTGCTCTTTCAGTGGTATAATGTCTGGCTTTGGCGAGGTTGGTGGTATCGTTGGTTTCAATATTGGTAAAGTAAATAATTGTCATGTAAATGGCATATTGAAAATTACTACTGTACTTGTTTC
>CAMTOS010000064.1 GCA_947074195.1 uncultured Bacteroides sp. | reverse complement strand
CAGCAAGCTATCGCTGGCGAGCCGGGAAGCTATTGCTGACAAGTCAGGAAGCTATCACCAGGATGGGGCATAAAAAAACGGCTATTGCACCCGAAAGTACAATAGCCGTTTGATGCTATAAAGGTTGGTATAGGATTATAATCCTGCCAATTCAATTACTTTGTCGATAGCCGCCTTCAGACCGTCAGGATTTTTACCACCTGCAGTTGCGAAGTGAGGCTGACCTCCACCACCACCCTGAATCAGTTTGGCAGCTTCTTTTACCAGATTGCCCGCTTTCAATCCACCAGCAACAAGGTTATCGCTGATCATTACTGTCAGCATTGGTTTGCCGTGATCTTCGGTTCCTGCTACAAAGAACAAGTTCTCTGTGATTTCACCGCGAAGCTGGAAGGCAATATTTTTCACTGCCTCTGCCGGCATTGGAGCAGAAAGTTTAATTACTTTCACACCATTGATTTCCTGAATGTTGTTAAGAAGACGTTGTTTGATTTCAGCTTCTTTCTCTTTCATGAAACCTTCTACCTGCTTTTTCATCTCTGCATTTTCTTCGATGAATTTGCGGATAGCAATACCCAGGTCAGGTACATTGTTGAACAATGCTTTCAGGTCAGTTAATGTATCCTGTACGGTATCGATCATGTTTTCAACACGCTCGCCTGTAAAGGCTTCGATACGACGAACACCTGCTGCTACCGAACTTTCTGAAACGATTTTCAGCATACCGATGCAACCGGTTGCTGCTGCGTGCGTGCCACCACAGAATTCGATAGAGTTACCGAACTGAATAACACGTACTTCGTCACCGTATTTCTCACCGAACAAAGCGATAGCACCAAGTTCTTTCGCTTCTTCGATTGGAATGCTGCGGTATTCCTGCAACGGAATGTTCTGACGAATCTTTTCGTTTACCAGATGCTCTACCTGACGAAGTTCTTCAGGGGTTACTTTCTGGAAGTGAGAGAAGTCGAAACGTAGCGAGTCAGGACCTACTAACGAACCTTTCTGTTCAACGTGATCGCCAAGTACTTCGCGAAGTGCATTGTCAAGCAAGTGAGTTGCAGTATGGTTAGCAGCGCAAGCCAGACGTTTGTCCAGATCAACGCAAGCCATCATAGGTGCATCAAGATGCTCAGGCAATTTCTTAGCGATATGCACAGGCAGGTTATTTTCTTTCTTCGTATCGATAATTTCGATTGTTTCAAATTCGCTTACCAATACACCGGTATCGCCTACCTGACCACCACTTTCAGCATAGAAAGGAGTGTAATCAAGAACGATCTGATAGAAAGTATTATTCTTCTGCTTCACCTGACGGTAGCGAAGAATAGAAACTTCATATTCCGTATAGTCATAACCCACAAACTCAGTAGTACCTTCTTTCAAAGTAATCCAGTCGCCAGTCTCAACCGCTGCCGCATTACGGGCACGTTGTTTCTGCTGCTGCATTTCAGTGTTGAATTCATCTAAGTTCACAGTCATATTGTTCTCGCGGAGAATCAACTCTGTCAAGTCGAGTGGGAACCCGAAAGTATCATATAATGTAAAGGCATCTTTACCGCTGATTTCAGTTTTACCTGCAGCTTTTGTATCAGCCATAGTCTTATCTAAAAGACGGATACCTGTTTCAAGGGTACGAAGGAATGATTCTTCCTCCTCCTTAATCACTTTTTCGATCAACGATTGCTGAGCCACCAATTCAGGATAAGCCTCGCCCATGCTGTCGATCAGTACAGGAATCAGTTTATAAATGAACGCATGCTTCTGTCCTAAGAACGTGTAGCCATAACGCACGGCACGACGAAGGATACGACGGATCACATAACCCGCTTTTGCGTTAGAAGGCAACTGACCATCGGTAATAGAGAAAGCGATGGTACGGATGTGGTCAGCGATTACACGCATCGCGATATCCTGTTGCTTATCTTTTCCGTATTCTGTACCCGCCATTTTAGCGATTGCCTGAATCATTGGCTGGAATACGTCTGTATCGTAGTTCGAAGTCTTGCCCTGAATAGCCATGCTCAAACGCTCGAAGCCCATACCGGTATCGATTACCTTAGCAGGAAGCGGCTCAAGGCTGCCATCCGCTTTGCGGTTGTACTGCATGAATACAAGGTTCCAGATTTCAATCACCTGTGGATGGTCGTGGTTCACAAGGTCACGGCCCGGAGTTTTAGCACGCTCTTCGTCAGAACGAAGGTCGATGTGGATTTCCGAACAAGGACCGCAAGGACCTGTATCACCCATTTCCCAGAAGTTATCTTTCTTGTTACCATTGATGATATGATCTTCAGGCAAGAACTTTTCCCAGATAGCTGCTGCTTCGTCATCGCGCTGCAAGCCTTCTTTCGGGCTGCCTTCGAATACTGTAGCATAAAGGCGTTTAGGGTCAAGTTTCAATACATCTACCAAATATTCCCATGCCCAGTCGATTGCTTCTTCTTTGAAGTAATCGCCGAAAGACCAGTTGCCCAGCATTTCGAACATAGTGTGGTGGTATGTATCGTGACCTACCTCTTCGAGGTCATTGTGCTTACCGCTTACGCGAAGACATTTTTGTGAATCGGCAATACGTGCAAATTTAATAGGCTGGTTGCCCAGGATAATATCTTTAAATTGATTCATCCCCGCGTTGGTAAACATCAGGGTAGGATCGTCTTTAATCACCATCGGAGCCGAAGGAACAATTTGATGTCCTTTCGTTTCAAAGAAATTCTTGAAAGATTCTCTGATTTCTTTTGCTGTCAACATAACGTATATATCTATTGTTGAGGTTAATATTCTTGAAAAAACTGTGCAAAGATAGCTCGTTTTTACTATTTTTGTCGCAACATTATCTGAAATATTTCCTAAGATGCGTAAAGTTTACTACATATATAACCCTCGTACCGAAACTTACGAGAGAGTATATCCTACCGTACGCCAGCGTATTTTCAATGTAATACGACGCCTGCTCTTTGGAATGGGACTCGGTGCCGGTAGCTTTCTGATCTTCTTTTTTATCTTCGGATCGCCCTCAGAAAAGGAACTCCGTATTGAAAACAGCCGGCTTTTGGCTCAGTACAATGTACTTTCACGTCGTCTGGACAACGCTCTTGAAGTCCTCGAAGATATTCAGCTTCGCGACGATAACCTCTATAGATTTATTTTTCAGGCAGAACCCATATCTTCGGCCATTCGTACTGCCGGCTATGGCGGAACCAATCGCTATGAAGAGCTGATGGGACTGGCCAACGCCGATCTTGTGGTGAATACAACACAGAAGATGGACTTGCTGAATAAACAGCTTTACATTCAGTCCAACTCTTTTGATGATGTGGTGGATATGATGAAGAACAACGACCAGATGATTAAATCCGTTCCCGCCATTCAGCCCGTTTCAAATAAAGACCTCAAAAAGACCGCTTCCGGTTATGGGATGCGTATCGACCCGATATATGGTACACCTAAATTTCATGCAGGGATGGACTTCTCGGCCAGTCCGGGTACAGACATCTATGCTACTGGTGATGGTGTTGTAACTAAAGCCGGATGGGAAAAAGAATATGGTAACATGGTTGAGATTGACCATGGCTTTGGCTATGTCACTAAATATGCGCATATGCAAAGCATTAATGTAAAACCCGGTCGAAAAGTGATGCGCGGTGAAGTCATTGGTGGAGTAGGTAGTACAGGTAAAAGTACAGGGCCGCACTTGCACTATGAAGTGATTTACAAAGGTAAACACGTGAATCCGGTGAACTATTACTTCATGGATTTGAGTGCTGATGATTACGATAAGATGATTCAGCTGGCGGCTACTCACGGTAAAGTACTCGATTAAGATAACGCATATGAACCAGAACAAGCCTAAGAATCTGAAACTCTATCATTCTATTGCCGAGATTGCTGACCAACTTAACGTACAGCAATCTACGCTGCGTTACTGGGAGAAAGAGTTTCCGCAAATCAAGCCCAAAACGAATGCACGCGGAGTGCGTCAATACCGCAATGAGGATGTGGAAATCATTACACTGATTCACCATCTGCTGAAAGAAAAGGGAATGACGTTACAGGGAGCACGTCGTCGTCTGGAAGAGAACCGTGAGAAAACGGCACAGAACTTTGCGATTATTCAACGCTTAAATAAACTGAAAGAGGAGTTGCTGGAGATTAGAAAAGAGCTGGACAGGATTCCCGACGCTGAGGAAGAAAAAAAACCGGATAGTTTATGATTCTACCCGGTTTGCCGTTTTAATATGTTCTATCTTACGAAGATTCTCTACAATTGTTTTTACATCTTCTACATCGTGTACCCATAACTGAATTTTTCCTTCGAATATTCCTTCATCAGTTTCAATATTGAGCTTACGAATGTTGACTCCAAGCTGACGTGAAATGACTTGCGTTACTTCGTTGATGAGTCCCATGCGGTCAATCCCTTTGATATAGATATAAACCAGGAATGAAAGGACTTTGTGCGTATCCCATTCTGTAGCGATAATACGATTGCCGAAACTACTCTTTAGTTTGGCAGCTACCGGACATTTACGCTTGTGAATAACTACTTCACCATCATCATCGAGATATCCCAGTACATCATCGCCCGGAATAGGGTGACAGCAGTCGGCCATCACATAGCCTTGCTGCAATTCTTTATCGGTAATCTTAAGAATCTTCTTCGTATTAATCTTTTCTTTTTCCTGTGGAGATTCTTCTTTTTCTTTCTCTTTCGTATTGCCACCACCGGCCAGACCAAATGACAGAATCTTTTTCCAGTTGCCCGGCTGCTTATCTTTTAATGCATTAAGCTCGGACTCGCCCAGAATAATGGTTTTATTACCAATGGCAACGAGCAGATCTTCTTCAGTCTTAAAATTGTGTAGCTTACAAAGTTTGCAGGTAACATTGCTGTCCGGACGAATCTCTTCGGTGGTCAGGAAGTCTGAAAGACATTTCTCTCCATCCTTCTGGTTACTCTTTCGTTCTTTACGAAGAATCGCGGCTATCTTAGCACGTGCACGGGCTGTAGTAGCGAAAAGTTCCCACTGCGGCTGTACGCGTTGTGATTTAGAAGTAAGCACCTCTACCTGATCGCCACTTTGTAGTTTGTGGCTAAGCGGCACAAGCTTATGATTAACTTTTGCACCGATACAATGGCTACCAATATCCGTATGCAGCGAGAATGCAAAGTCAAGAGCTGTAGCGTTTTGCGGCAAGGTTTTGAGTTCACCTTTCGGGGTGAAAACAAATATTTCTGAAGCGAAAAGATTCAACTTAATGGTATCCAGAAAGTCAATGGCGTCTGGTTGTGGATCATCAAGAATCTCTTTAATCGTCTTCAGCCATTTTTCCAGTTCGCCTTCATCTTCACTGCCACCACCATCTTTGTACTTCCAGTGTGCAGCAAATCCCTGTTCGGCAATATCATTCATGCGTTCACTACGAATCTGTACCTCAATCCATTGTCCGTTATTGGCCATCAGCGTCACATGAAGTGCCTGATAACCATTGGCTTTGGGATGGCTTACCCAGTCGCGAAGACGGTCAGGGTGCGGTTTGTATATCTTCGAAATCAATACATAAATATCAAATGCGTCATTCAGTTCTTCTTCCTGATTGCGTGGTTCGAAAATGATACGTACCGCCAGAATATCATAAATCTCTTCGAACGGCAGATGTTTGGTCTGCATCTTATTCCAGATGGAATAGATAGATTTAACGCGGGCAACAATATGGTATCTGATGCCCAGTTTATCGAGCTGAACACGAATAGGAGCAGTGAATTCCTGAAAAACACGGTCGCGTTCTTCGGCCGATGCAATCAGTTTCTCTTCAATCTCTTCGTATTCTTCAGGATGTTCGTATTTAAAGCTGAGGTTCTCGAGCTCGGTTTTGATTTTATAAAGACCAAGACGATTTGCCAGAGGGGCATAGATGTAGAGTGTTTCACCCGCAATTTTATACTGCTTGCTGGGTAGCATGGCACCAAGTGTGCGCATATTGTGCAGTCGGTCGGCAATCTTAATCAGGATCACGCGGATATCGCTCGACATGGTAAGCAGCAACTTCTTAAAGTTTTCTGCCTGGGCCGAAGCACGGTCTCCAAAGATACCACCAGAGATTTTAGTCAGCCCGTCGACAATCATCGCGATCTTCGGGCCGAAAATGTTTTCTATATCTTCCACGGTATAATCGGTATCTTCTACTACATCGTGCAGCAGTGCCGCACAAATAGAGGTAGAACCCAAACCAATTTCGCTGCATACAATTTGTGCCACAGCTAACGGGTGCATAATGTATGGTTCGCCCGAACGTCTTTTAATTCCTTTATGTGCCTGATTCGCAAAATTAAAAGCCTTTGTGATGATTTCAATGCGTTTGCGGTGCTTCGTGCTGAGATAGTTATCCAGCAGTTTCTGAAATTCCTGGTTGATCATTTCATCCTCGGAAATCGTTTGTGGGAGCATATTATTATCCATACAAATACCTTTATACCATGTTTGTTGAATAACTCAATTTAAGTATCAACAATTAAAATATTTTATTGTTTGTAAATCTTCAGTTTCTTTCCGGCAGTGATACGTGTGTTCGACATGCCATTCCAACTCTGAATCTCTTTTACACTTACCTTATATTTGCTGGCAATCACTCCAAGAGTCTCGCCATTTTTAATCGTATGCTGAATCATATTACCCGTTCCTTTAGAAGGCTGAGTACGTGCCGAAGTGCCTTTTGCAGTTGATGTAGGAACTGCTGCAACTTTGCGGTTTCTGAATAATTCGTTTGCACGGTGATTGTAGATGCTGTCACGGCTATCGATGAACAGGCTGATTTGCTCTAATGGCAAACGAACAGTTGCTGTTTTGGTGTCGCCTGGAATTACATCTCTTTTATATTGCGGGTTCAGACTCTTGATCTGGTCAAGGCTGATGTCGCAAATATCTGCAATTTGTTTGAAGTGCAGCTTTTTGCTTATCTGAATGGTATCAGTATGATCAGGAATGTCGGTCTCCATCGGACAAATGTTGTGATCGCAATAATAGTTCATAACATAGTTGATGGCGATAAATCCCGGAACATAACCACGGGTTTCTTTAGGCAGATAGTTGTAAATCTTCCAATAGTCAGTCTCTCCGTTAGCACGACGTATAGCCTTGTTTACATTGCCCGGACCGCAGTTGTATGCAGCCAGTACAAGGTTCCAGTCTTTATAGATATCGTGCAGGTCTTTCAGGTGACGTGCAGCAGCCCATGATGATTTGATAGGGTCGCGACGCTCATCAACCAGACTGTTCGATTCAAGTCCGTAAATTTTGCCTGTATTGATCATGAACTGCCACAAACCCGATGCACCGGCACGCGATACAGCCGAAGGGTTAAGTGCCGATTCAATGATAGGAAGATACTTAAGTTCGATAGGCAGATTGTAAGCATCAAGAGCCTCTTCGAAAATAGGAATGTAGAAGTTCGATGCGCTCAGCATAAAAGATACATGGTTGCGCAGGCGACCGGTATACATGTCGATAAACTTACGTACAATCTCATTATACGGCATTTCCATAATGGCAGGAATGCGTGACAGGCGGTCGATATAAACTGAATCGCTAAACTCAGGGTTTAGTTTTGAAGTCTCACAATCTTTACCAATGGTAATATAGTTTTTTGCTTTCCAGTCATTCAGCAAGCTATCCAATGGATAAGTCATGCTAACCGGTAGCATAATTTCTTCAGTGCGTTCAACACCATCTTCGTTGATCACAACATCAACACTCTGTGCACTAAGCGACAAAGTTGAAGTTAGTGTAAAGAATAAGAATAAAGTAAAAGTTAGTTTAAGTTTAAGTATTCGGTTCATATTTAAATAAAGTAGTTATCAAAATTAAAATCTAAAACTCCACTGCAATCCCACACCGCTATTGCGATATCCGCGGTTAGTATTAATAATGGCTGGTTCGATACGCATACTCAAGTCAGGTCCGATGTCAAAGTTCGATAATTCGGCATCCACATAGGCATCTACTACAGAAATGAGATAAACCCCGATAATAGCGAAGATACTTAAGTCGCGATATCGGCGGAATGTATCCTTACGTCGGCGTATAATGTCTTTTAGCTGTGCTTCCGAGTAATTCGATACACGGCTTGGCAGCAAGTCAAGAAAGCTATTGGTGTTTGGGTCATCATCCATAATATCGATATAAGCCTGGGAGTAATCATTATACATCTTACCATTCCAGCTTAGGGCATAAGCACAACCGGCGAATCCACCATAGATAATCGGGAGTTTCCAGAATTTGCGATTGTAGATTTGTCCGCCTCCGGGGAATACTACGGCATACCAGGTTGCTTTGGTAGAATTCGGCATCCATACCTCCCGGTGTTTCTTTGGAGCGGGTGGTGGAGGAGGAGGTAAGATAATTGAGTCTTTAACCTCGGTAATATCTATAGGTGCTTCCAGCGTTTCAAGGTTCTCGCGGTTGGCACGTTCCAGACTATCAATCAGGCTTTCAGCATCCTGAACAATCTTTATTAATGAGTCTTCAGGAATGACAAACAGACTGTCCGTCTTTACCGGGATAAATGATTGTTGTAAAGAGTCTCCCTGCTGTGCTTCATCAACCGCACGGTTGCGTCGTGCACGTGCTTTGGGAGCTTCGCGTCTTGCAATAGAATCACGCACTGCAGGGTCGCTTAAGTTTTGGCTATATGAGACATCAATCCCTGCTATCTGTAAAAAACAACATAGCAGGGGTATAATGAATCGTTTATATGCTTTTGATTTTATCCTCATTCCTTCTTTAAAGTATCTAAAATGCCGATAATTCGTTCCAGTTCTTCCTCACTTGCAAAGGCAATGCTAATCTTACCGTTTCCTTTTTCAGTGTAAGTCATTTGCACTTTTGCCTGGAAGAAATTCGATAAATGCTTTTTCAGCGAAACAAACTCTTCGGGAAGTTTAGGTTGTTTGGCAGCCAGCTTCTTTCCGTTACTGTTTATAGCGTCTCCGGCGTTCAGTTGTTTCACCAGTTCCTCTACTTTGCGGACTGAATAACCGTGTGCCAGAATTTCTTCGAATAAACTAATCTGGAGTTTAGGATCGCTCAGTGCAATCAGCGCGCGTGCATGTCCCATATCAATATCTTTGTTCTGCAAAGCCATCTGAATAGGCGCAGGCAGTTTAAGCAGACGCAGATAGTTGGCTATCGTCGTACGCTTTTTACCCACACGTTCACTAAGACGCTCCTGAGTCAGTTCATATTGCTCTAAAAGATGTTGATAGGCTAAGGCAATCTCGACAGCATTCAGGTCTTCGCGCTGAATATTTTCGATAAGTGCCATTTCCATTACATTCTCGTCGCTGGCCGTACGGATATAAGCAGGTACAGAAGTCAGACCCGCCTTCTTTGAAGCACGGAAACGGCGTTCGCCGGCAATAATCTGATACGTACCATCTTCGAGGTCGCGCAGCGTAATGGGCTGGATGATGCCTATTTCTGCAATAGAATCAGAAAGCTCCTGAAGAGCCACTTCATCGAATTCGCGTCGGGGCTGATTGGGATTAACCACAATCTTATCCAGTTCTATTTCGTTGATAGACGAAGATCCCGAGGTTTTCACTTCGTCCATCGAAAGCAGGGCATCAAGTCCGCGCCCTAAAGCATTTCTTTTATTTGGTGCCATTTTCGTTTCTTCGTTTATATGCTATTTCTGTTAATCATTTCTTTGGCAAGTGCCAGATAATTCTTCGCTCCGTTCGAGTCTGCATCATACAGAATGGTTGGTAAACCATAACTTGGTGCTTCGCTCAGTTTTACATTTCTCTGAATGACTGTGTTGAACACCAGTTCCTGGAAATGTTTCTTTACTTCTTCGTAGATCTGATTCGCCTGGCGCAGACGTGAATCGTACATCGTCAGCAGGAAACCTTCTACCTTCAGTGCAGGGTTGAGCTTCGATTTAATGATTTTAATTGTATTCAATAACTTACTGATTCCCTCGAGTGCAAAATACTCAGCCTGTACAGGAATTATTACAGAATCAGCGGCAGTCAGTGCATTGATTGTTATGAGTCCTAATGAAGGCGAACAATCAATCAGGATATAGTCATACTCTTCTTTCAGAGGAGTAAGTACTTCTTTCAGAATCTTTTCACGATTGGGAAGATTAAGCATCTCTATTTCGGCGCCTACCAGATTGATGTGCGAAGAAACAATCTTAAGTTGCTCAAGTTCGGTATCGTGAATGGCCTGTTGTATATCAGCTCTGTCGATGATACATTCATAAATGGTGCATTCAGACTGTTTTATGTTTACTCCTAAACCAGAAGAAGCATTAGCCTGTGGGTCTGCATCAATAACAAGGACTTTCTTTTCGAGTGTAGCCAGCGATGCTGCCAGGTTAATGGTTGTCGTTGTTTTACCTACGCCTCCTTTTTGATTGGCCAAAGCAATTATTTTTCCCATATCATTCTATAATCTTTGAATCTTGATGCGAAATAAGTTATAAAACAGATGTATACCTACGAAAAAAACGAAACTTTGCTGTTTCTGTTGATAAGTCACCCATTTTGTTAATAACTGATGTTACTCCAATAATGGCATTTATGAATAAGTGTTGCAAATATATAGAATTTGAATGTAAAAATTACCTTAAACACCCATTCAACTTACTAAAGATTATTGATTTGCAGTGATATTAGCCAAAAATACCGGTAAAAATCTTTTTAAATGAAGTGGCTGACAAGCGCTGATTGTACATTTCTTTTCTTACTTTTGCGACCATACATTAAATATATGGATTATGGAAAAAGAACGTCCGCTGATACTGATCTCTAATGATGATGGTGTAACTGCCAAAGGATTACAGGTTTTAATTGATATTATCCGCCCGCTTGGCGATATCGTGGTAATGGCTCCCGATGGTGGCCGTTCTGGCTGTAGCTGTGCAGTCACTGTATCGCAACCGGTACACTATCAGAAGGTGAGTGAAGAGCCCGGATTGGCTGTATATAAATGTTCCGGAATGCCGGTAGATTGCATAAAGCTGGCGATGCACACCGTGCTCCAGCGCAACCCCGATGTGGTGGTCAGCGGTATTAATCATGGCGATAACTCTTCTATAAATGTTCACTATTCGGGCACTATGGGTGTAGCTATTGAAGGCTGCTTAAGTGGTATTCCTTCGGTGGGTTTTTCGCTGAATGATCATCATCACGATGCACATTTCGAACCATTACGCCCTTATATATATGATATCGTAAAGAATATCATCGAAAAAGGACTGCCTCCTCAGGTTTGTCTGAATGTCAATTTCCCTAATGTGCCAATTAAGGGTGTGAAAGTATGCACGCAGGCCAAAGGTTACTGGAATCAGGAGTTCGATCCATGTCCGCGCCGTTTCGATGATAAATATTTCTGGCTTGCCGGCGAGTTTGTTAATACTGATACAACAAACGATAAGAACGACCGAAAGGCTTTGGAGGATGATTATGTAGCCATTACTCCGATTAAAGTCGATATGACGGCATATGAGGCAATTGAAGAAATTTCTTCCTGGTTTTAATTACGTGCAATACATATATAAATGAAATATTATCTGATTGTAGGAGAGGCATCGGGCGATTTGCATGCTGCCGAACTGATGAAAGCGCTGAAAGAACAGGATCCGCAGGCTGAGTTTCGTTTCTTCGGGGGTGATATGATGTCGGCAGTAGGAGGTACGCAAGTTAAGCATTACAAAGAACTGGCCTACATGGGCGTGATTCCCGTGTTGCTCCATCTGCGCACCATTCTTCGAAATATGAAGGAGTGCAAGCAAGATATCGTCAACTGGAATCCCGATGTTCTGATTCTTGTCGATTATCCCGGCTTTAATCTGAAAGTCGCGAAGTTCATTCACAGTCAGACCAATATTCCTGTCTATTATTATATCTCCCCAAAGATCTGGGCATGGAAAGAGCATCGCATCAAGAACATTAAACAAGATGTGGATGAGCTGTTCTCTATTCTTCCGTTCGAACTCGACTTCTTCGAGAAGAAGCACAACTATCCTATTCACTATGTGGGCAATCCCACGATGGATGAAGTGACGCATTTCCTGGCTAATGACGCTACGACACGCGACTCGTTTATTGCCGCGAATCAGTTGGAGCAGAAACCCATCATTGCTTTACTGGCAGGTAGTCGCAAACAAGAGGTGAAAGATAACTTACCGCGCATGATCGAAGCTGCTTCTGTCTTCAAGGAATATCAGTTGGTCATTGCCGGTGCGCCATCTTTACCGCTCTCTTATTACGAGAAGTTTATTAAAGATACCGGAGTAAAGATCATTTTCGGTCAGACTTATAATCTGCTGCGCTTTGCCGATGCTGCTTTGGTAACATCGGGTACTGCCACACTTGAAACGGCTTTGTTTAACACGCCTCAGGTGGTTTGTTATTACCTGAACTTTGGTAAACTCTATTCTTTCCTGCGCAAATTTGTGTTGAAAGTTAAGTATGTGTCGCTTGTTAACCTGGTGGCCAACCGCGAGGTGGTAAAAGAGTTGATTGCCGATGGTATGACAGTTGAAGAGACACGCAACCAGTTGGAAGGTTTGCTTTACAATAAGAAGAAGATACAGGCCATGATCGATGGTTATGATGAAGTGCGCGAGTGTCTTGGCGAGGCTGGTGCACCACAAAATGCTGCCCGTCAAATGATTGCTTTATTGAAGAAAAAGTAATTATTCGTATCTTTCTTTTAAAAAATATGGATTCCCGATGCAGTAATTGACTTCATTGGGAATTTTCTATTTAAAGATGAACCAAATAAATATATATGAAACTTATGAGAAACAATCTGTTTAAAACCTGGCTTTGTGCCGTATTATTATCTCTGACTTTTACTTCTTGTGATAACGATGGTTATTCTGTGGGCGATTTCGGTATTTCATGGGCAACTGTGCATACACTCGGTGGCACTCAAAGCGGTCCTTATTATCTGCAATCAGATGCTTATGGTTCTTTATGGCTAAGCGGAAACAATGTAAACAGTTATGTGCCAACAAACGGACAGCGTGTTATCGCTATGTTTAATCCGTTAGCCGATAATTACGAAGGCTATAATATGGCTGTTGTGCTCAACTGGCTTACTCCTGTTGAAACAAAGAATATCATCCAGTTGACAAACGATAATGTAGCTGATTTTGGTAATGATCCGCTTGTGGTTTATCAGGGAAATATGTGGGTAGCCGGTGGTTATCTCAATCTGGTATACCAAAACTTTGTTTGGCAAACTACGGCACCAACCATCAATCTGGTTTATTCTGCCGATGATGCACTGGCTTCTGATGACTATGTTCACTTGCAGCTTCTGTATAAAAATAGCGAAGGCAATACAAGTTATGTAACTTCTGAAAACGTCTCTTTCGATCTTTCGACAATAGATCTGACTGATAAGAAAGGCATTATGCTGACTATGAATTCCCTTGAAAACGGAGAAGTCGAACTGGTTATCAATATTGAAAACGGTGTCGGCGGAGCGGTTCCTGCCAACTAAGAAAATCTTCTCTTCTCATACGTTAAAAAGGTGTCCGATTGCTGATGAAAGCAAAAGGACACCTTTTTAATATTTCGTATATTCGTTATTTACGGAATAAAGATGAAATAGAGATAAACCGCTGCAGCAGGGATTGCCATCAGCGAACTATCAAAGCGGTCGAGCAGACCACCATGGCCGGGAAGAAAATTACCCGAATCTTTTATCTGCAACTGACGCTTCAACAACGATTCAGTTAAATCACCCCATGTGCCGAATACTACAACTGTTAGTGCCAGTCCTACCCATTGCATCACGGTCAGGACATCGAAAAACTGTCCTAATATTACTGCGGCAATAATACACACCAATCCGCCTCCTATAGAGCCTTCCCACGATTTCTTTGGCGAAATACGCTCAAATAATCTGCGTTTGCCAAAGAGTGATCCCACACAATATGCACCACTATCATTCAGCCACAGGAATATGAATATAGTCAGCGGAAACAGCGGACTATAAAACTCCATACCACTTGTATCAGCAGAGAAAGAGATGATATTAAGTAAAGCAAATGGCAACGCAATGTACAATTGGCTAAACATTGAGAAAGCCCAGTTCAGTACAGGATTCTTCTTTTTCAGATAAAGCTCGCTGATAAACAGATAGAGCAGAATCGCCAGATAAGGGATGAAAACGCGGTTGTCGTAAATGCCCGAACAATATGTAAAAAAAGCCAGAAAAAGATAGGCTCCACCCAGCGATGTTATTAGTTTATTGATCTCTACTCCCTCAATGCGATTGACTAATCCGCCAAATTCGCGTACGGTTAATGCAGAGATAATTACGAATAAACATCCGAATGAAAACTGATTAAACCAAATGCAGCCCACTAATACAGCAACGAAAAGTATGCCCGTAGTGGCTCGTAATACAAAATTATTCTTCAATGTAAAAAGGTTGTTTTATTATACAAAGCTTCTATTTATGCTTTCTCATCTATCGATGATTCTTCTGCTTTCTTTCCAGCAGTTGCAGGTACTTCTTCTCCGCTTTTCTCCGCTATTTCCTGCGCTTCTTTTTCTTTCATTTCCTGGTCAAGTTCCTTTTTCAGTCTCTCTTCCAGTTTTCTTTCCGCTTCAGCAGCATCTTTGCTTTCTTTTGCAGCCATGATTTCTTCTGAACGCGATTTCCATGGACGTTTGCCAAAGATATTCTCAAGGTCTTCTGCAAAGATCACCTCTTTCTCAATCAGCAACATTGTTAGCTGATTATGGCCTTCTTTGTTTTCTTCAAGAATCTTTTTCGCACGTGCATACTGCTCATTGATCATGATTTTAACTTCATTGTCAATCAATTCGGCTGTCTTCTCGCTATAAGGCTTATTGAAAGAATACTCTTCATTATTATAGTAGCAAAGATTAGGCAGTTTTTCGCTCATACCCAGATAAGCAATCATGCCATAAGCCTGCTTCGTCACACGTTCAAGGTCGTTCATTGCACCGGTAGATACGCGGCCTATGAACAAATCTTCGGCAGCACGACCACCAAGAGTAGCACACATCTCGTCGAGCATCTGCTCCTTAGTTGTAATCTGGCGTTCTTCCGGCAGATACCAGGCAGCACCCAGTGCACGTCCGCGTGGAACGATTGTTACCTTAATCAACGGGTTTGCATATTCAAGCAACCATGAAATAGCCGCATGACCCGCCTCGTGAAGAGCGATAGAACGACGTTCTGCTTCGGTTGTAATCTTGGTTTTCTTTTCAAGACCACCAATGATACGGTCTACTGCATCGAGGAAGTCTTTCTTGTCAACAAACTTCTTGCCATGGCGGGCAGCGATCAGGGCCGCTTCATTACATACATTGGCAATATCGGCACCCGAGAAACCCGGAGTCTGGCGAGCCAGCAAGTCGATATCCACGCTTGTATCTATCTTAATAGGGCGCAAATGCACACCAAATACCTCTTTACGTTCGTTTAAATCAGGAAGATCTACGTGAATCTGGCGGTCGAAACGTCCTGCACGCAGAAGCGCTTTGTCAAGGACATCCACGCGGTTGGTCGCTGCAAGGATAATTACCCCACTGTTAGAACCAAAACCATCCATTTCGGTAAGCAGCTGATTCAGTGTATTCTCACGCTCGTCGTTTCCACCCATTGCAGGGCTTTTTCCACGGGCACGACCTACGGCATCAATCTCATCGATAAAGATGATACAAGGTGCTTTTTCTTTAGCCTGACGGAACAGGTCGCGAACACGCGATGCACCTACACCAACAAACATTTCCACAAAGTCAGAACCTGCCAGCGAGAAGAAAGGCACATCCGCCTCACCCGCTACAGCTTTCGCCAAAAGTGTTTTACCGGTTCCCGGAGGGCCTACCAGCAATGCGCCTTTAGGAATTTTACCTCCAAGATCTGTATATTTTTGCGGCTCCTTAAGGAACTCCACAATTTCTTCAACCTCTTGTTTTGCTTCCGCAAGTCCGGCCACATCTTTAAATGTCACACGGTTTGGTCCGCCCTTTTCAAATAGTTGTGCTTTCGATTTACCAACGTTGAACACACCGCCGGCACCACCAGCACCACCACTACCCATGCGGCGCATAAAGAAAATCCACAGCGCAATGAGTAAGATGAATGGCAAAGCATTCACTACAATCGTCCAGAAATAATCTTTCTTTTTATCGTAACCATCCAGACCGGTATAGTTACCTTCAGCACGTTGTTCGCTGATGAAGTTCGACAGGTTCTCTGAAGAAGGAGCCTGAGTTGTTACCACCGGATTACGGCCCACACGGGTCGAATCAGATTTAAATACTTTGCCTATGCTTTGCGGATTGATGTAAAACTCCACAGAGTTATCATCATAGCCCACAACCTTGTTTACATAGCCATCGCGTACATAATCCTGAAATTCGCTGTACTCAACTCTTTTGCTTACAGAATTTCCCTGATTACCCCACCAAAGGCCGAGCAGCATCAGGGCAATGATCATATACATCCAGTTCAGATTGAACTTAGGCATGTTTACTTTGCTATTGTTCTTTTTATTATTGTTATTCTCCATGATTGCGTGAGTTAGTCGATGTCGGGGATTCTGGTTAATTTTGCATCTGCCCAAAGATGCTCAAGATTATAAAACTTTCTTGTTTCCGGAAGGAATACATGCACCATCACATCGGCATAGTCCATGGCTACCCATTCAGCATTGCGCAATCCATCGACTGCGATTGGTTTAGTCTGCGCACCTTTTATTGTAAAATCTTTCACAGAATCCACAATAGCACTAACCTGAGTAGGAGTATTACCCTGACAAATCACCAGGTAATTACAAATTGTATCTCCAATCTTAGTTAAATCTGCGATGACAATATCCTTGCCTTTCTTCTCCTGAATGCCTTCTTTGATTTTCTCAATCAGATTTTTTGTATCGTTCATTTAATATTTAGCTAATTTCTTAAGTTCTTAAAATATAACAATAGAGTTTTCTCTTTGTTTTACTTCTTGTTAGTACACTTTATATTTTATACAAATATACATTGATTTATTGTTTCTAAGAAAGTTAAATGCGAAATCTATATCTTTTTTGTGTTTTTTATGGATGATTCTTTTATCGCTTTGCGAAAAGACAAAAAAATATTTTCGAAAAATATTTGGAGAAATATAAATACTTAATATCTTTGCACCACATTTCTGAAGAGATGATGTTTTGAAGTTTTATTGGGCTATGGTGTAATGGTAACACTTCAGATTCTGGTCCTGACATTCCTGGTTCGAGTCCAGGTAGCCCAACAGTAAAAAGGCGCTTTATCAACTGATAAAGCGCCTTTTCTGTTTCTTTCCCCTTTTGGATATTGTTCTATTCTATTCTTGTTTTATAATGGAGTAGTGGTGTTAAAATAAATCATTGCCAATAATCAGTTTCTTTTATACTCTTCTTTTGATCCGGATAAAACTCCCTTTTCTTTCCGGAAAGAATCCCTATTCTTGCCGATTAAAAAGCCGTTTCTTGTCAATAAGAAAGTATGCTTTTGTAAGTTGTTGAATAATAGCGAATTATGTCTTGGTGTATAAGAGTTTTTTTGTCGTGTATTTTCATGAAATTGGCAAGCCTTTGCCAGCCTCTTCTCAAGCCTTTGCCAGCGTGCTGGTTAGCGCTTAAGAAAAAGTTGTCAAAGGCTTGCCAATAATCTGCCAAAAGAAGGCCGGTTTTTTGTTGGTTGTTTTGTGGTTTGCAGTCCGGAGTGATCTCCTGATGAAGGGCTGTGTTTGTTGAAATAAATGTATGATAGTCCGGTTAGGAATGTACCTCAACCTCTACTTTTGTATAAACATCGTTCGAGCGAATATAAATGTAATAGGTACCCCATGGACCTTTCGTATAGTTTGGTGCCTTCATTAAAACAATATTCAATGCCGTGCCATCTATCCACATATCGAAAACCGATGAAGTATCTTCGTATGATTTTTCGCCCAATACACATTCGGCTCCTTTCGGTATTTTGACGGATAGCTGATCTTCTGTATTATTGAATGTACCGATAAGTTGATCCGATTCGGGAAGCGAAGTGTTGTTAGGGTATGAAGTGATATATTTAACGACTGCACCTTTGGGTTGGTCGTTTATATCATTAATATATGAAGAAACATATACCTGATAATATTCCGAACCTTTATTAACGGCAAGTTTGCCCGATGGAAATTCTCTCAAAGCGCTGCTTTCGAATATCTGATAGGAATAACCCGGGGTAACGGCAACTTCGTGTGCCAGATTGCTGATGTATGGCGTTGTTTTTTCGCCTACACCATAAGTTTTGCCGATTTCGGCTATAAAATCATTTGCACTATAAAAATTGTTCGCCGTATTAATATAGGTATTCGTATTTCCCAGTGTGGTTTTGCCATTGTCGGCATTCATCATGTTTAGTGTAATGGTTCCGGCAGGATCTCCTTCCCATTCGTCATTGCTGCATGAATAAAGAATAGTGCCTAAAGTGAATGCGGTCAAAATTAAGACCACAAGGTTGTTTTTTCGTTGTTTCATAATAGTTTAGCATTTAAAAATTCCGCGCAAAGGTAGATATATTTTCGGTTGGTGTTAAATGTAATTCAATATAAATTTATAATAGTTTGCAAATGTACGTGGCGTTGATGTCGCTTCTGTGGAGTAGTGCGGGTGAGTAGGAAAGGGGAATAAAAAAAGGTCATAACCGAAGTTACGACCTTTATTTGCAGTG
>CAMTOS010000063.1 GCA_947074195.1 uncultured Bacteroides sp. | reverse complement strand
TGCTAACATATTTGTCTAACAATGTTGTTAACAACAGAAAGTACGAAATGGTTTAATATATTTTCTATTTTGCAAAAACGCTATTTGTTAAGTTCTTGATAATTAGATGTGTCTGTGGGTCCCTTTTGCGGGCATACTGCCAACCCTTTGTCAAGGTTTTGCCAAGCCTTTGGCAACATCTTGCCAACCTTTTGTCAAGGTTTTGCCAAACCTTTGGCAATAAACTCTCAAAGGCTTGCCAGCAAACTGTTTATTTGATACCTGAAAAATGGGGATTTTAATATGCTTTTTTATTGGTAGGTTTATCTTAATAGTGTATATTTTTATACATTTGCGTAAATGCATTAAACAATAAATCTCTATAACATAAACCTCATATAAAGAGAGCATAAAGCATGCGCATTCTCTAATAAATTATTCCAAAACCAGAAAGCAGAGAATAAATTATCTTTGACAGTTCGTTATAAACGTATAAACAAATAGACTCTGATAGAGGAATATACTATAACTAAAGATGAGAATCTGGTATTAGAATCAGATATTACTTTTTCAAGTCCAAGTACGGCATCGGGTTTTTGTTTAGGTAGTAGTAGTAATGGCTGAACTACCTGGAAAGATAAAGATGGTTCATTTTTAGATGCCATTTATAGAAAAGAGTTAGAATAATCAGACTCTTTTCAATTAATCGTTTATATATCTCTTCAATCACAACAAAAAGTAAACATCTCTATCGATATCTCTTGATAATCCCACCCCAAAAAGCTATCTTTAGAAAGAATTTTTTTCCAAAACCGATAGGGTTTTTCTTTTCTGAACCATCATAGATACAGAGAGTGATAAAACTTTTGTTTAACCATAAATTTAAGAGATATGAAAGCGATATTAAGAAGCGGTTTTTATTGTTTGGCTATCTTGTTGTGTTTAAATATTGCTTTGCCGTTGAGAGCAACCAATGATGATGGCGAAAAGACAATTGTTGTATCGGGCTTTGTAAAAGATAAAGAGACTAAACGGGCGCTGAACAGTGTGAATGTTACTATTCAGGGAACTAATATCGGTACTGTTACAAATGCGCAGGGTAAATTCAAACTTCGTATACCGGTAGAAGATATGAATAAGATGCTCGAAGTCTCGCATATCGGCTACACCAACAGCCTCCTTCCTTTGAATACTGAGAAAACCAGTAACCTTTCCATTCTATTAGTACCTTATACCAGTGCACTGAGCGAAATCATTATCTATACTAATAACCCACGACAGATTGTAGAAGATGCAATACGGAAAATACCTGTAAATTATAGTGCTAAAAACAATTTGCTGACTGCTTTTTACCGGGAAACTATTCAGAAAAGAAACCGGTATATTGGTGTCTCGGAAGCGATAATCGATGTTTATAAAACACCTTATGATAATCGGAATCCCGATAAAGATAAAGTACAGATTCAAAAAGGACGACGCATTATCAGTCAGAAATCCAGCGATACACTGGCTGTAAAACTTGCTGGTGGACCGACATTGCCAATTTACATGGATGTAGTGAAAAATGAGAATCTTTTTCTGAATTCCGATGATCTGCGTTATTATGATTTCTGGATGGAAGAGCCGGCAACTATAAACGATAAACTGCAATTGGTGATAGGATTCCGACCCATGTATGAAACTGAAATAGCCATGTTGCGTGGCAAAATTTTCATTGACCGTGATCAGTTGGCAATAACAAGAGCTGAGTTTGGACTTGATATGCGCGATAAAGCGAAAGCCATACAGAGTATTCTGATTAGAAAACCGATGGGGTTAAGGTTTCATCCGCAGGAAATGAGTTATATCGTAACTTATAATACACGCGATGGGAAGAGTCATCTTAATTATGTTTGCAATGTTATCCGCTTTAAATGCGACTGGAAGAAAAAACTCTTTTCGACCGGATATAGTGTGAATACCGAAATGGTGGTTACCGATCGTAACGATAACAATATAAAGCCAATTCCTTCCAAAGAGGCTTTTGGCAATAAAGATGTGTTTTATGATATGGTTGACAATTACTGGAGCGAAAACTTCTGGAAAGACTATAATATAATTGAACCTACCGAATCTTTAGAGAATGCTGTCTCTAAACTGAAAAAACAACTTGATTAATATAAAAATGAACTATTAGATGATAAACGACTTACTCATCATTAATCGCATAAGAGAAGGAGATATCAAGGCATTTGAAGCTCTTTTTCACCGCTATTATTCGCCACTATGCATATATGTGGCGAGTATAACGGGCAGCATGGAAGTGGGTGAGGAGATCATTGAAGAGTTGTTTTACATTCTGTGGCGCGATCGTAAAAAGATATCAGTATTACAATCGGCTAAAAGCTACTTGTATAAATGTGCCAGAAATGGTGCGCTGCAATTTTGTGCACACGCTGAAGTTAAGGCACGTTACAAAGATGCTGTTTTAAAGTCCGGATCTTCATGTTCTGTTCTTGATCCGCAAAGACAGGTAGAACTGAAAGAACTGCAACTAATTATAGATGGTGCATTAAATAAATTGCCCGAAAGGCGTTTGAAAATATTCTGCATGCATCGGAACGATGGCAAAAAATATATTGAAATTGCACAGCAGTTATCTCTGTCGGTAAAAACTATTGAATCGGAGATTTCTAAAGCGCTGCATACAATTAAAAAGGAAATTGAGAATTACATATAATATCAATAATGAAAAGCAGGGAATATTTAAATATTAACAGAGAGCGTAGCAATCTTGCATGGAATCGTTTATATAAGCGATTGCAAGAGGATCAATTATTAGAAGAAAAATCTGAATCGCAAGTATCAATTGTGAAAACCCGTTGGATATCAATTGCCGCAATGCTGATTTTTGTTCTTGCATCGGGATATATATTGCATCATTTTATACGGCATGATTTAGTAGAAGAATCAAATATGATTACTTTATCAAATTCCGGAGAATCTTTGCTTGCTGTCAGACTGCAGGACGGAACCATCATTCTATTGAATAAAGATGCTTCTGTGAGTTATCCCGAGGAGTTTGCTGCAGATAAGAGAGAAATAGAATTCTCGGGAGATGCATTTTTTGAGATAGCAAAGAACCCTGACGTACCTTTTCTGATTCAAACTTCTGATGCTGTGGTGAAAGTCCTTGGTACATCGTTTAATATAAACTGTACTTCCGGACAACCATTTGAAATGCATGTAAAAAATGGATTGGTCGAGGTTGAATCTTTGAAGAACAAAGAGACGCTTCGGGTGAAGGCAGGTGAAAGGCTCCTGGTGAATGAAAGCAACTTTCTGCTGACAAACAACATCGACTTAGCTTTCTTCGATAAATATCATAAGAATCTGCGTTTTAAAGATGCATCACTGAGTGATATTATTTCTATACTCAATAATAATAATAGTCAGAAAATCATTTTGCAAAAAGAAGAATTGGGCGATAAACAATTGACACTTGAATTAAGAGAATATACTCCTGAATCTGCTGCCCAAATCATATCACTCGCTCTAAACCTGGGATGTATCGTATCTGAGGAACAAATTCTGATAACGGAATAAATGTTTGTAACTTCATGCTAAAAAGATCAGTTCTGTTTCGTTTCCTTTTGTTATTGTCTGTTTTTATACAGCATTCAATAATATTATGTGCTCAGGATACTTCATTGTCTGATGAATTGATCTGGCCTGAAATGAAAGGATCGGTTTATTCGCTGCTTAGCGAAGTATCCGGCATGACTGATTTACTGTTTGTATATGATAGCTCTGTAATTGATAACGATAAAAAACTGAAGATTCCTGCAGGGAAACGTACGGTGCACGAAATGATATCTGTAATTCTTGAAAATGATGAATTGCAAATAAACCGTATTGGTAGTCATTTGCTAATTAAAAAAGAGTCTGCTCTTTTAAAACCATCTGTTTTGTTATCTGAAGAAGTTGCCGAGCCAACGGGATTATGGATTACAGGAATTATAAAAGATCGGCAAACGGGACTTCCGTTGAGCGGTGCTTCGGTAAGCATTCCCGATTTATCTTTAGGGAGCGTAAGTAACAGGGAAGGAGAATATAGAATCCATCTGCACGATTCTTTAAAGAATGCTGTTTTACGCTTCTCTCATTTAGGCTATGATATCTTTGAGGCCGATGTTTTGTCGCAGAACAATAAATATAGTGAGATTGCCTTAACTCCTTTGGTTATTCCATTGCAGGAAGTAGTGATAAGGAATGTGGATGCACGTAAACTTTTGCGGCAAATGTTAGAGACAAGAGATAAGAATTATAGCATTAAGCCTTCATTAATGACTGCTTTTTACCGGGAGTGTATAGAGTTTAAGAATAAGTTTCAACAATTGTCGGAAGCGGCATTTGATATCTATAAAACTCCTTTTACAATGGATATTCCCGACCAGGTACGACTTGTAAAGATGAGTAAAATCAATAATCTCTCTTCGGGGGATAGTTTGCTGGTAAAGATTAGTGCAGGAATATCTTCATGTATGCAATTGGATATTATTAAATTTGTACCCGAATTTCTTAATCCCGACATCATAGATAGTCCTTATAATTATTACTCTTCTGGCATTGATTACATGGATGGGGCGTGTGTGAATGTTGTTGAATTCAGACAGCGCAAAGGCATCAAAGCTCCTTTGTTTCAGGGTAAATTATATTTTAATTCAGATAACAGTGCTTTGATAAAAGCCGAAATAGAACTGAACTCTAAATATATCAGTAAAACCGGAAGCCAATTTATAGTAAAACATGCACGAAACTTTAAACTTACTCCGGAGCGCATTGCTTATCAATTGGATTATAAAATGTACAATGGAAAATATTATCTTTCATATATTCGTGGTGATTTGTTTTTCAAGGTTCGTAATAAGAAATTATTTTCCTCTTCCTCTTCACTATATACCTGGTTTGAGATGTTGATTTGTGATATAAATACCCGTGATGTGAAGACTTTTGCACGAAATGAAAGGTTGAACACAAAATCTGTTTTCTCTGATTATAATAGTCCCTCTGAATCTGATTTTTGGTCTGATTATAATATTATTCCTCTTGAATCGGAATTGAATAAGATTATTGAACAAATAACTTTACAGATTGAAAAAACAATTGTTGAATGACATTGTTCTGTATGAGAAATTTCTAATTTTGCGGTTTATTATTTTATTTCAATGAATTATGGAATTACCTCAGGATCCAATGATACTCTTTAGTTTTATCAATACGAAATTACGTGATAATTATTCTTCACTTGATTTGCTTTGTGAAGATCTTCATATAGATAAACAACAACTTCTAGACAAACTCCATGATGCGGGCTTTGAATATAATGCGGAACAAAACAAATTCTGGTAACATTTATAAGCGATTTTTGTGATTTAGGCAAACATCTGGCTGACTTAGATTGTTTTACACGTTAAAGTAAACTAAGTTATGTGGGAACGCCTTAAAAAACTCAAAGGTTTCCGTGGATGGTATATTTGGAGATTAAAATTTGTTGATGCACGTTTATACTTCATCAGCATTTTTGTAGGGTTAGTGACCGGAATGATCGCTGTCCCTTACCATTTTTGTCTAGGTTTTCTTTTTAAAATCCGTAATGCTTTCTTTGGTTCCCATCCTCAATGGTTTTGGTATATTCCGGCTTTTCTTCTAATGTGGGGAGGTCTTGTTTTCGTTGCCTGGCTGGTAAAAAAAATGCCCTTTATCACTGGTGGAGGTATTCCGCAGACACGTGCAGTGATAAACGGGCGAATCGCTTATAAGCGTCCTTTGGTTGAAATGTGCGCCAAATTTATAGGTGGCTTGCTGCCAATGTTTGCCGGCCTGTCTTTAGGTCGTGAAGGACCTTCGGTACAATTCGGTTCTTATGTGGGCTGTATCTTTTCCAAATGGGGACGCGTGCTGAAAGGTGAGCGTAAACAACTTCTTGCGGCCGGTGCCGGTGCCGGATTATCTGCTGCTTTTGCTGCACCTTTATCTTCCTCACTATTGGTTATTGAAACTATCGAACGCTTTGATGCGCCTAAAACAGCCATTACAACGCTGATAGCCGGTGTCATTGCCGGTGGTGTTGCCAGTTGGCTGATGCCTTTTAATTACTATCATCTGATAACCGTTGCTGTTCCTGATTTTGGTTTCTGGTCATTCTGCGAGTTATTTGCGATTCTTTCGATTCTGATATCAGTAGTTGGTAAACTATATGCATGGCTGGCTACTTTCTTCAGGAGATTATATCCAAAGATTAAGCAACCGGTATATATGAAGATGTTTTATCTGGTGGCTATGGGTTTTGTTTTTTCTATATTTGAAGTTCAGCTGACAGGTGGTGGTGAACAGTTTCTAATTTCACAATCGATTGATGGGAGTACAGAAATAAAATGGCTGACAATAATGATGCTGATTCATTTGTTCTTTACGCTTTTCTGTATCTCTTCCGGTTTGCCCGGTGGTAGTTTTATTCCTACTCTTGTTACCGGTGGTCTTTTGGGTAGAATTGCTGCATTATATATGGTCCACAGAGGTTTTATCGCCTATGAAAATGTGAATTATATTATGTTGATTTGTATGTCTGCTTTCCTGGTAGCCGTTATTCGTACGCCATTAACAGCGATTGTTTTGATTACAGAAATCACCGGACATTTTGAAGTGTTCTATCCGGCAATAGTAGTTGGTGGCATCACTTATTATCTGACTGAATTACTTCAAATCAAACCTTACAACAATGCTTTATATGAAGATATGATAAAAGGTGCGGCTTATCAGGAAAAACAAAAACATGTCTTGCCAGTCGAGATTATGACTGGTTCTTTCTTCGATGGTAAGAAAGTCGATGAATTGAGATTGCCGGATAATTGTATGATTATAAATATTCATAGAGATGGTAAGGATTGGACTCCGAATGGTATGCAACTTGTTCCGGGTGATCAGGTGGAAATAGAGATGGATTCCAGCGATATCGAAAAGCTATATGAACCATTGACCAGTATGGCCAATATCTATTAATAACAGGATCATTATATAGGCTTTATTCTGACATAAATAGATATAATAAGCTTGTTAGTTTATCTTATTGTTTTATATTTGCAGGAAACCATTAACAATTGATCTTTATGAAAAAACACGATTGGATTCTTGTAATCTGTATTATCCTCTTTTTTCTCCCCTTTATTATTTTTCCCGCCTTATACGAAAGCTATAAGTATTTTAATAATACCCATGGCATGATCATGAGTTTTGTGAAGTTTGCTTTACTATCGACATTGGGTGAGGTAATAGGATTGAGGATCAGTACAGGTGTTTATTATAAGAAAGGTTTTGGAATTACTCCTCGTGCGTTTGTCTGGGGTATTCTTGGAATGGGAATTAATCTGGCCTTCATTGTCTTCTCGACCGGTGTTCCTAACTTTCTGGCCTATATGGGGGCAACAAATGCACCGGCTTTAATGTCTGCGCCTTTTGGTTTCGATAAAATAGGAGTGGCATTTGCTATATCTGTTGCCATGAACTCTATTTTCGCACCGGTATTTATGACTCTGCATAAAGTGACAGATACACATATTCTGGCTACCGGCGGTACTTTTCGTGGATTCTTTAAACCCATTCCTATGGGAGAAATTTTGCAAAACCTGAACTGGCGCGTACAATGGGGTTTTGTATTCAAAAAGACTATCCCATATTTCTGGTTTCCGGCGCATACTATTACCTTCTTATTACCTCCCGATGCACGTATCATCTTTGCGGCACTTTTAGGAGTGGTATTGGGTATATTTCTTGCTATTGCGGCACGAAAAGCTTAAATTTTAAATGAAACTATAAATAATTGTTAGTTATTGGTGATAATAACAGTAGATTTCCCGAATTGTGTGTTGTTAATACATAATAACCAAAGTATAAAACATCTTCGAATACGCAGATAATTATATAATTCCCCGATTATTATTGATATTTAGTATCAATAAACTTTATTATGCCGTATGTTCAAGAATTCGTCAACCTTCTTTTTATTTTAAATTCTGCGGGTATTTAGCGCATAGATCCAAAAACTAATTATAATGCATCGTTTCAATATAAAGTTTGAAACAATGCATGTTTAATATCTCATTTAAACGAATCGATGAACGAGATTATCATAATTACAGCACTGATTTTACTCAATGGATTATTGGCAATGTCAGAAATAGCTCTTATATCTGTGAGGAAATCTCATCTTTCAAATGAAATTAAGAAAGGTAGTAAATCTGCAAAAATTGCCATGAAGCTGGCCGGAGAACCTGATAAATTTCTTTCAACCGTACAGATTGGCATCACTATTATTGGTATTTTAACCGGAATTTACTCGGGTAGTGTTCTGGCAGATGATTTTTCACTACGCTTGACAGAGTGGGGGGTCTCTCCTTCTGTTTCTCATCCTCTTGCTCAAACATCTATAGTAGTTATTGTAACTTACTTTACTCTTATATTTGGTGAATTGGTTCCAAAAAGAATTGGCATGAGCGTTGCAGAGAAAGCTGCGAAGATTGTTGCGCGTCCCATGTATTTATTATCTCTTATTACCTCTCCATTTGTTTGGTTGCTTGCCAAAAGTACAGCGTTTGTCTTTAATCTGATGGGATTAAAATCCGGCGAAGGGAAAGTAACTGAAGCAGAGATTAAGTCACTGATTGAAGAAGGTACTAAAGATGGCGAGGTTCAGGAAGTTGAGCAGGATATTGTAGAACGTGTTTTTATGTTAGGCGATCTTAAGGTATGTTCGCTAATGACACACAGATCTAATATCGTTTTTCTGGATATAAATATGAATGGTGAAGAAGTGCGCAATGTATTGAAGGAGAATCTGTATCAGATGTATCCTGTCGTCGATCGTAATCTGGATAATATTTTAGGGGTCGTTACTTTGAAGGAATTGGTTCTAAGACTCGATACGGATAACTTTAATCTGGAATCATTTTATTCGCCAGCTGTTTTTTTTCACGAAAATATGAGTGTATATAAAGTTTTGGAACGGCTGAAAACGCAGAAAATGAATCAGGTATTGATTTGTGATGAGTTTGGAAGTTGTCAGGGTATTTTGTCACTCAAAGACATATTAGAAGGGCTTGTGGGTATTATTGCAGATACACATAGTGAGCCAGATATTATTAAACGTCAGAATAGTGAAGGTTGGTTAGTGGACGGCAGTGTATGCTTTATGATTTTCTGAACTATTTTAAAATGGATCATCTTTATTGTAATGACTTTAATTTTAATACAGTTGCAGGATTGATTCTTGAAAATCTGGAACATATACCACATAGTGGTGAGTTTATTTTATGGGAAAACTTCCGTTTTGAAGTTGTTGATATGGATGGTGCGCGAATAGATAAAATATTGGTGACAACATTTAACTGTGATGAATCATTATATTAAAATAAAAACTCCTGATAGACTTTAATAAGCTTCTCAGGAGTTTGCTTTATTCAGCTTTCAACTTAATGTTTTTATATAATCTTATTCTTCTGCCAGTGCAGCCTGACTTTTAAGCCATGCTATTTCTTCGGGCCATAATTCTTCCTCTACGGTTTCGAGAATTAAAGGCATATTATCGAATCTTGGATCTTGCATCAGTTTAGTAAAGAAATCGAAACCGATAAAGCCTTTACCAATGCTGTCGTGACGATCGACACGAGTTCCTAACTCTTTCTTTGAATCGTTAAGATGCATTCCTTTAAGATATTTAAAACCTACAATCTCTTCAAAATCGTTGAATACACCATCGTAGTCATTTACTAAATCATAACCTGCTGTATAAGTGTGGCAAGTATCAAGACATACACCCACACGCGATTTATCATCTACACGGTCAATGATATATTTAAGATGCCAGAATTCATGACCTACATTATTTCCTTGTCCTGCTGTATTTTCAATAACAGCAGTAACACCTGAAGTTTTTTCAAGAGCTATATTAATACTTTCTGCAACTCTGTCCAGGCATTCTTCAACACTGATTTTTCCTAAAGTGCCACCCGGATGGAAGTTGAGTAATTTTAATCCTAATTGTTCGCAACGCTTCATTTCATCGATAAATGATTTGCGGCTTTTCTCCAGACAATCTTCATCTGGATGTCCGAGATTAATTAAATAACTGTCATGTGGCAGGATATAATCTGGTGAAAGATTGTATTTTTTGCAGTTGGCTTTGAAAAGCTCAATATTTTCGTCAGTTAAAGGTTTGCTGAACCATTGACGCTGGTTTTTAGTAAATAATGCAAAGGCATCTGCGCCAATTTCGTAAGCATTAACAGGCGCCATTTCAACACCACCGGCTACAGATACATGAGCTCCGATAAACTTATTACCCATATGATTATTGTTTTTTATTTTTTGAATTACAAAGATAATCTTTAAATAGCTTTAATTTACTGAAGTCTTATTTCCATAATATAATCATTCATAAAATAACCATTCCCAATTGCGAAATCGCCTTCGCTATGCACATGCATCCCCATTCTTTCATAAAACTCTTTTGCCTTATTATTCCTGTTTACATTCAGGCGCATAGCTTTGGCATCAGGATAAGTTTGAAGAATATATTCTTTGGCTTTTTCAAAAAGAAATTTACCTAATCCTTTTCCTTGTAAACCGGGCAGAACGTAGATTTTCTGTAAATGATAGACTTCTTTATTTTCAGGTTGTATAGATAAATATCCAAACGGCTCATTGTTCAGATAGCCTATAAAATAAGTATGATTCTCCTGTGTCATCTGTTTAAGCAAGTTTGCAGGTGAATACATCCAGTCCATCATATATTCTGTTTGTTCCGGAGAAAGAATGTCTTTATAAGTTTCAGGGAAAATAATATTAGCGAGTCGGTTGATTAACTTACAGTCATCGGTTGTAGCTTTATGGATGATGAGTTGATCTGGAGATTTAGTTGTCATAACGTAATTAGTTTGATAATATAAACACTGTCAGTCAACTAAATTACGGAAATCATTTTATGCAGCAAAAAAAGAGATTAAAATTTTAATCGTAACTGCATCTGAATGTCAGTTTTATGATTTGATGAAATCAATTCATAACCTGTTCCTGTTTCATCACGATCATGATAGATGGTCTCACCGATTTTCAGAATAAGCATTGCATATTTTTTATAATCATAGCGCAATAGAAAGCTATATCTAAACCCTTTTCCGGAAAATGATGGGGTATAGAATGTATTTAATAAACCTCTTTCCGGAATATAAACTCTCGTATCATAATCTGTGCTGTTGAAATAGCTGATCTGTCCGTTAATCTGAATCGGAAAAAATGGCAATTGGCATGAAATTCTTTGTGTAAACTGATACCCCCGGTTTAATGAGTGTCCGGTAATATAAAACTGATTATAATCTGCCATCGTTCTGAAAGAAATATAACTCTGTGGAGAATAGGTAAGATTTAATCTGAAACGATGATGCCAGTTAGGCAGAATGATTTCACCCGAACTACCGGTAAGATCGCGCTCTTTCTTTTTCATCCGATAGATAAACCGGATATTAAATGTTCGTTTCGGAGAATATTCAGTAAGAAATGTATAGTCAATGCCTTGTGAAGGTTTGCTGATTCGGTATCGCCACCAGGGAAAAGAGAATAAGTCGATGGAAGAGAAAAACCTCCAGTTGCGAAGTTCGGTGCATTCTAATGCTGCATACCAACCGTTCTCATTTTGTATTCTGCTTCCTTCTGAGAAAGCATGACCATATAATGACCAGTAATTATGTGCATAATATCTGTGGAGTAGCATGGCCTGAAGGTTTTGGGTAAGACTATACTGAACTTTGTTAAGCGAGGCCATTCCCTGGCTGCTTTTTGCGAATTCACCTTCGAAAGATAGTTTGGGTAGTCGTAAAGCATAATCTATTCCGATATTATAAAATTGCTTACCATTGATATTATATTTCGTGTAGTCAGATGATAAAGGATAATATGTACGATTGAGAAAATAATAGATACCGGTAATACCAATACGAAATCTGTTTCCTTTATAATGAAGATTGCCTCCGGTCATTTGTAAAGTTGCATTGTTTTTTCTTTGCACTTCACTTTCTGTGCGGTGCAATCCGGTTTTATTAATCGATATTAAAGTGTCACTCTGCAATGTTCCGTCGACATAACGATGTGAATAGAAGCCGGAAAGAGAAATTCGGTTAGAGAGTGAAATAGTGGTTGCAACACCCCGAAAATAATTATATTCATCTGATGAAGAATGTTTATATATTCCTTGATTCTGAAATGGTTTTTGTTGGAGAGTTAAGGATTTACCATTCATAAAACCTGAATTTAGTATTAATCCCTGACCGAATTTTAATCTGTAATTACCAAACGATAAAGTTTTAAGTCGTCCCATATTTTGTAGAAGTATCCAGGCGCCATAAAAATCATATCCTTTTTTGTTATGTAATGCTCCAAACGGTTCTCCTGCATCTTTTTCACCAATAATCCCTGCATACAAATGGTTGCCGCTCTGATAACTATATCTTACTGAATGATAGACTGGAGGCCCGAGATAGGTGTCTTCATATCCTTTTCTTTGATATAAGGGAATATCAATTCGGGATATAATCTCACTTTTACCATACTTTAAAAGATATTTCCATTGAGAAGATGGGATATTCGGGATAGGCAGAGCGCAAACAAAAGGAATCAACCTGTCAATACTTTTTTTATCCATCTCTTCGATAAGAAGAAGCTCATGAATAGTTTGCATTTGTCCTTTAATATAGACATAAGCGAGTATGTTTTCAATCTGAATGGCTGACAGAAATGTGAATTGTTCAAGCTCTTCTTTTGTGGCAATATTCAGATTTAGAGGATTTTCTTTATAGTTTGACAACTCTTCTAAAAGTTGATCCCAGTTAATATTCTCTTCATCTTCACATTGAAGAAAGTCATCTTCTAAAAAATTAATTAAATAGTTATTATCATAAACGGATTGGGCGCTGCATAGACTACTTATGGCAAGTACAAAAAATAAAGAGCCGATATTTAGCCCTTTAATGAATAATTGATGTACGTTCATTTCATAATAATTGCTCTATAGATTTATATTAATCTTTAAAGCAAAGTTTGTTTTGTCGTGAATAATAATGCCCATATTCGCAAAGTCATTATTATGGGCCATCAAAAGTAAAATATTATTATTGTATATACAAGTGAAATGGTTATTGAAATGCGAAAAATAAAAGCACAATGACAAATATATATCGTTTCTCTGTGCTGATTTGTTATAAACAGAGAGTGATATTTATCACTGTGCTATAATTGAGGATGGAATGATGTACTTATAAAAGCATGCGATTTTCTACAACATTCCAGTCGATAATATCCCATAAACCTTTTAAATGATCAGCTCTTCTATTCTGGAAATCCAGATAATAGGCATGTTCCCAAACATCAAAACAGAGTAGTGGTTTCCAGCCATAGCGCAATGGGTTGCAACCATTATGTTCTTTAGTAATTACTAATTGACCGTCTGGTTTTAAAGAAAGCCATGCCCAACCTGAGCCAAATAATGTTATACCGGCATGAGTAAATTCTGTTTTGAAATTATCGAAACTTACCCAGCCTTCATTTATAAGATTCAACAGATCTCCCTGAGGTTCTTTGCGATCGGGTTTAGGAGTAAATTGCAAAAAATACATAGTATGATTCAAAACTTGACCGGCATTATTGAAAATATCACCGTCAGGCGCTTTATTTACAATTTCTTCGGCAGAACTGTTTTCATACTCTGAACCTTTTACAAACTTATTTAGATTATCTACATAAGTCTGCAAATGTTTGCCATAATGAAACTCTATAGTTTTCTGACTGATTACAGGATCCAATGCATCTTGTGCATAAGGAAGTTTAGGCATTTCGTGAATCATAATTATACTATTTTACAGATGTTAATAATTAATTCAGAATGAACATTTAATTACTTCACAATAACAATTGTTTTTAGCAAAAAGTTTTGCCTTAAGGATGCATTTATTGCCTGAGAATATCTTTATTAATGTGTAGTAAAATCCATTAGTCAGACTCATTCTTATTATTGTATACACATAGTTAAAATTCATCTAAAAGAATGATATATGTCGATTGAATACTTTACTTTTGTAAAATTATGGATACGAATTATTTGGATGAATTAAATCAAAGTCAGCGTGATGCTGTACTCTATTGTGACGGTCCTTCTTTGGTGATTGCCGGTGCAGGTTCGGGAAAAACAAGAGTGTTGACTTATAAGATTGCTTATTTGCTTGAAAGCGGATATAAACCTTACAATATTCTTGCGCTGACTTTTACCAATAAGGCTGCCCGTGAAATGAAAGAACGCATCGGGCGCCAGGTAGGAAACAAACTTGCTCAGATGCTTTGGATGGGTACATTTCATTCCGTATTTTCAAGGATACTGAGAACTCAGTCTGCACATCTTGGCTTTACTTCCAACTTTACGATTTATGATACTTCAGATAGTAAGAGTTTAATCCGCTCCATCTTGAAAGAGATGAAACTGGATGAAAAAGTATATAAACCCGGATTAGTGCAAAGTCGCATATCTAAGGCTAAGAATCATCTGGTATTGCCACAGGCTTATGCTTCTAATGCTGAAATCTATAAAGAGGATATGTCTATGCGTATACCTGCTATGCGTGATGTCTATCAGATGTATTGGAATCGTTGTAAACAGGCAGATGCCATGGATTTTGATGATTTATTGGTTTATACTTATCTTCTTTTCGAAACTCACCCTGAGGTTCTTCAACAGTATCAGCAGCAATTTCAGTATGTGCTGGTAGATGAGTATCAGGATACCAACTTCGCACAACACGCCATTGTGTTACAACTTACGCGTGAAAATCAGAAAGTGTGTGTAGTTGGTGATGATGCACAAAGTATTTACTCTTTTCGCGGTGCTGATATTGATAATATATTGTCTTTCTCTAAGATTTATCAAAATACAAAGTTATTTAAACTTGAACAGAATTATCGCTCCACACAGTCTATTGTCGGTGCTGCTAATAGTCTGATCAGAAAGAATCTTCAACAGATACAGAAATCAGTGTTTTCAGAAAAAGCTGAGGGTGAGATTATTAATGTCGCTGAGGCCTATAGTGATGTTGAAGAGGGTGAAATTATTGTTAATCGTATAGCTGCATTACGCAGAAGTAATGATTATAATTATTCTGATTTTGCTATTCTTTATCGAACTAATGCGCAAAGCCGTATATTCGAAGAGGCTTTACGTAAAAGAGGATTGCCTTATAAGATATATGGCGGTCTTTCTTTTTATCAGCGTAAGGAGATAAAGGATGTAATATCGTATTTTCGTCTGGTGGTGAATCCGAATGACGAAGAAGCCTTTAAGCGTATCATTAACTATCCGGCTCGTGGAATAGGGGATACAACATTGAATAAAATTATATTTGCAGCAAATTCTAATGAAGTGAGTTTGTGGAAAGTGATTAATGAACCATTGACTTACGGACTTGAAATAAATAAAGGAACGCATGCGAAACTGCAGGTTTTTCGTGAACTGATAGAATCGTTTATCGATGAAGCCAACAGAATGAACGCTTATGATTTAGGAGTTGATATTGTGCGCCGTTCGGGAATAATTAATGAAATCTGTCAGGATAATACTCCTGAGAATATAAGCAGAAAAGAAAATATTGAGGAATTGGTTAGTGGTTTGAATGATTTCTGTCTGCAACGTCAGGAGGAAGGTAATCAGAATCTGTTTCTGAATGATTTCTTATCTGAGGTTTCGCTATTAACGGATCAGGATAGTGATAAAGAGGGTGATGGTGAAAAGATTACATTGATGACTATCCATTCTTCCAAAGGCCTTGAGTTTAAGAATGTATTTGTTGTTGGTCTCGAAGAAAACCTCTTTCCGAGTAATATGTCGGGTGATTCACAAAGAGCGATGGAAGAGGAAAGAAGACTTTTTTATGTAGCCATTACCAGGGCTGAAGATAATTGTTTTCTGTCTTTTGCAAAAATGCGTTTCAAATATGGGAAAATGGAATTTGCTACACCAAGTCGCTTCTTAAACGATATAGATCCCGGATTGATTAAACTTCCGTCAGATTCTTCTGTTCGTTCATCTTCAAAAAGAAATAATAGCGAAAGAAGGAATGAGCATCAGTTAAATTCTCCGGCTGTTACAAGAATTCAAAGAGAAAAACTTACGCCTTTAACTAAAGAACCGATTGCTAATTCTGAGGTTACTGAAAAAGTAACGAATAAGACAACTAGCCAGATGAATGTCTATAATATAATCGAAGGACAAAAAGTGATTCATGAGCGTTTTGGTAAAGGCGAAGTTCTTAAAATAGATGGAATGGGAGATAATGCCAAGGCATCTATACAATTTGAAAATGTGGGCATTAAACAACTTTTATTACGTTTTGCACGTTTAAAAGTGATAGATTAATTTTCTGAAGTATTGTATATATAAATGCTGTAAATCTGTGGATTATGATGAAAAAGGTATTATTTCTTTTGATATTGCCTGCTTTATTAATAAGTAGTTGCGGAACAACAGGGCAGGTAGGAGCAAGTCCGGGAGCAATGATGGCAGGTGCTGCAATTGGCGGTAATGTTGGAGGTGCAATAGGAGGTATTGTTGGTTCAAACAGTGGGCGATGGAATGGAGGATGGAGAGGTTCATCTATCGGTAGTCTCGTCGGAACAATAGCCGGGGCTGCAATTGGCGGTGCTGCAAGTGCTGCTGTGGCCCAGAAACAACAAGAGGCTTATGAACAGCAAATGAATAATCAACAGCGAATGGAGTATTCTTATAATCAGAATCAATCATATGTAAATGAAATCCCTGCTTATAATCCATTAAATAATTTGATTATAGAAAATCTGCGTTTTATCGATGATAATCGTAATAAAATTATTAATCCTGACGAGAGTTCGAAAATTATTTTTGAGATTTACAATGATGGCGAAAATGCTGTTTATGATATTATACCCGAAGTACAGGATTTGTCTAATAATAAAGCTATATCTATTTCACCGAGTGTAATGATTGAGAAGATTGAACCCGGACAAGGTTTTAGGTATACAGCTACTCTTTATGCCGGCAAGAAACTAAAGGATGGTACCATTACAATTCGTGTAATGATAACTAATCAAGCTGGTGAAGTGGGTGATTGGCAGGAATTTTCACTTCAGGCTCAGAAAAACTAATTAAATAAATATTATAATAAACTTAATGATCGATTTTAAACAATTCCCTAATCCATGTTATATTATGGATGAGGAACTTTTACGTAATAATCTGGAATTAATCCGAAATGTAACTAAGGAAGCTGATGTTGAGATAATACTTGCTTTTAAATCTTTTGCGATGTGGCGCTCATTTCCGATTTTTCGCGAATATGTAGATCATTCTACAGCAAGTTCACTTTACGAAGCTAAATTAGCGCTGGAGGAATTCGGCAGTCTGGCACATACATATTCTCCGGCTTATACAAAAGAGGAATTTCCTGAAATCATGAGATGTAGTAGCCATATTACCTTCAACTCACTTTCGCAGTATGAGCGTTTTTATCCTGATACATTAAGCAATTCTCATACTATAACTTGCGGTATTCGTATTAATCCTGAATATTCTGAAGTAGAAACAGATTTATATAATCCATGTGCACCCGGAACACGCTTTGGTCTTACTGCTGATTTATTACCCGAAACTTTACCTGCCGGTATAGAAGGATTTCATTGTCATTGTCATTGTGAATCTTCATCTTTTGAGCTTGAACGTACACTGGAGCATATTGAGAAGAAATTCTCATCGTGGTTTTCGCAAATTAAATGGCTTAATCTTGGAGGTGGTCACTTAATGACGCGTAAAGATTATGACACAAATCATTTAATCAGTTTGCTAAAAGGCTTAAAAGAACGTTATCCTCACCTGCATATTATTTTAGAACCCGGATCAGCTTTTACATGGCAAACAGGTGTGCTAACTTCAGAAGTTGTAGATATCGTGGAAAGTAAGGGGGTTAAAACGGCTATTTTGAATATTAGCTTTACATGCCATATGCCCGACTGTCTTGAAATGCCTTATCAGCCAGTTGTTCGTGGTGCTTCTATCGGTAATGATGGTGAATACGTATATCGTCTTGGTGGAAATTCATGCTTAAGTGGAGATTTCATGGGTCTCTGGAGTTTTGATCATGAACTAAAAATAGGCGATCAGATTATATTCGAAGATATGATTCATTATACAATGGTTAAGACAAATATGTTTAACGGAATTCATCATCCGGCGATAGCATTATGGTCATTGGATAAAAAACCGGTGATATATAAGAAATTTCTTTATGAAGATTATCGTGGAAGAATGAGCTGATTATCAATGTGATGATGAGTTGAGTGTGAAAAAAGTAAATGGTTGCGGTTAAAAAAGTTAAGGAAATATTTGTGGGATTACAAAATTTCTCTACCTTTGCATCCGCAATCAAAAACGCGGAAATAGCTCAGTTGGTAGAGCATAACCTTGCCAAGGTTAGGGTCGCGAGTTCGAGTCTCGTTTTCCGCTCTCTTTGAAATGTTGAGTTTTCTAATGCCCAGGTGGCGGAATTGGTAGACGCGCACGTTTCAGGTGCGTGTGTCGAAAGGCGTGCAGGTTCGAGTCCTGTTCTGGGCACAAAGAAAATGTTATATGCTTTTATAACGCATATGGAGAGGTGGCGGAATTGGTAGACGCGCTACTTTGAGGGGGTAGTGTCAGTTTGACGTGGGAGTTCGAGTCTCCTTCTCTTCACACAATATATAATAAAAGCATGCGGAAATAGCTCAGTTGGTAGAGCATAACCTTGCCAAGGTTAG
>CAMTOS010000062.1 GCA_947074195.1 uncultured Bacteroides sp. | reverse complement strand
ATAGATAATGAAAAAGATTAAAGTTGGAATTGTACAGCAGGCCAACACTCCCGTGATGAGAGATAACCTGCTAAAGCTGGCCGAAAGCATTACTGCACTGGCCGAGAAAGGTGCACAACTTGTGGTGTTGCAGGAGCTTCACAACTCTCTTTACTTCTGCCAGACAGAAGATACGAGCCTGTTCGATCTGGCTGAAACTATTCCCGGTCCGTCAACAGGATTTTACAGCGAACTGGCTGCCAAGAACAATATCGTCCTGGTAACTTCTCTTTTCGAGAAACGTGCACCAGGCTTATACCACAATACAGCAGTGGTTTTCGATACTGATGGTTCGATTGCCGGTAAATACAGAAAGATGCATATTCCGGATGATCCTGCTTATTATGAGAAGTTCTATTTCACGCCGGGCGATATGGGTTTCGAACCTATTCAAACGTCATTAGGTAAACTTGGCGTGCTTATTTGCTGGGATCAGTGGTATCCGGAGGCTGCACGCCTTATGGCGCTGAAAGGTGCCGAAATGCTGATCTACCCTACTGCTATCGGCTGGGAAAGCAGCGATACGCCAGAGGAACAAAACCGCCAGCTTAATGCCTGGATTATTTCGCAGCGCGGACACGCGGTGGCCAATGGCTTACCTGTAATTGCGGTGAACCGTACCGGACATGAAACCGATCCTTCGGAGCAAACTAATGGCATTCAGTTCTGGGGAAATAGTTTTGTGGCAGGACCGCAGGGAGAAATCTTATACCAGGCACCAAATGATAAGGAAGTGAATGAGATTGTGGAGATTGACATGGAGCGGTCAGAAAATGTGAGACGCTGGTGGCCTTTCCTTCGCGACCGACGTATTGATGAATATGGAAATCTGACGAAACGCTTTATCGACTGATAAACCATTATAAACTGAAAAACGGATAAATCTTTTTGAAGGATTTATCCGTTTTTTTTATTTTATTTCTGATCTGCTGCAGATGTGTTTGAAGTTGCATTCGTACCGGCAACTTTCGGTTTGGTATCCCGGAAAGTGATTTTCTTATTTATCATAAACTGAATCACGCCGTAAATACAGAACCCGATAAATGTGGACACATATTTGTTCCAGTGGAAGACCTCTACCATGAGTAGCAAGCAACCAAACTGAACGGCATAGGCAATTCCAAACACAATGGCAAAGAGAAGAATCTGTTCCCAGAGGTTGAATTTATTCTTCTCTTCTGATTCGAATACCCAGTATCTGCACCATATAAAGTTGTTGGTCTGCGCCAATACATATGCCACAATATTTGAAGGTATATAGCTAATCTTCAATTTGTGCATCATCAGCCAGATGACAAAAGCAGTTATAAGTGCGTTGAGCGAACCTACTATGCAGAATCTTAATACTTGTATCGAACTCTTCACTTATGCGTCAAGGCCAATTGTAAGATTCAATTCTTCTAACTGAGCCGGATCAAGTGGTGCAGGTGCATCAGTCATCACATCGCGGCCCGAATTGTTTTTAGGGAATGCAATACAGTCGCGAATTGAATCGAGGCCGGCAAACAATGATACCCAACGGTCAAGACCGTAAGCCAGACCACCATGAGGAGGCGCACCAAATTTGAAGGCATCCATCAGGAAGCCAAACTGCTCCTGTGCACGTTCAGGAGTGAAGCCCAACAAGGTAAACATCTTATTTTGCAGCTCGCTGTCATGGATACGGATAGAACCACCACCAACTTCAACACCATTGATAACCATATCGTAAGCATTCGCACGTACTTTACCCGGATCGGTATCAAGCAATTCGATATCTTCAGGTTTTGGCGATGTAAACGGATGGTGCATTGCCATAAAGCGTCCTGTTTCTTCATCCCACTCAAACAGAGGGAAGTCCACAATCCATAGACAAGCAAATGTATTCTTATCGCGAAGACCCAGCTGTGAGCCCATTTCCAGACGAAGTTCGTTCAGCTGTTTGCGGGTTTTCATGGCATCGTCGCCCGAAAGAATCAGAATCAAATCGCCGGGTTTAGCACCGAAAGCCTCTTTCATCTGCTGCAATACTTCCTGCGTATAGAATTTATCCACGCTCGATTTTACAGTACCATCAGCTTCGATACGCGCATAAACCATACCCTTCGCACCAATCTGAGGACGCTTCACGAATTCAGTCAAAGCATCAAGTTGTTTGCGGGTATAAGATGCTGCACCTTCTGCACAGATACCACCGATATATTCAGCGCTGTCGAACACAGGGAAGCCATGGCCTTTCATGATATCCATCAGTTCAACAAAACGCATATCGAAACGGATATCCGGTTTGTCGCTACCATAATATTTCATTGCATCGGCCCAGGCCATGCGTGGGAATTGTTCAGTAATCTCGATATTGCGGATTGATTTAAACAGATGTTTCGCCATACCTTCGAAAGTGCTCAATACATCTTCCTGATCTACAAAGCTCATTTCGCAGTCGATCTGAGTAAACTCAGGCTGACGGTCTGCACGAAGGTCTTCGTCGCGGAAACATTTCGCAATCTGGAAATAACGGTCGAAGCCAGAAACCATCAAAAGCTGTTTGAAAAGCTGTGGTGATTGTGGCAATGCATAGAACTGACCCGGATTCATACGAGAAGGCACCACAAAGTCGCGTGCACCTTCAGGAGTAGAACCAATAAGAATAGGCGTTTCCACTTCGAGGAAGCCAAGATCATCTAAGAATTTACGAACCTCAATCGTCATTTTATGGCGAAGTTCCAGATTAGAACGTACCGCATTACGACGAAGGTCAAGGTATCTGTATTTCATACGGATATCTTCGCCACCATCGGTGTTATCTTCGATAGTAAACGGAGGAGTAGATGCTGCGTTCAATACTTTCAGTTCTGAAACGATGATTTCGATATCACCTGTAGGGATGTGTTCGTTCTTGTTGAAACGCTCGTTTACAACACCTTTAATCTGAATCACATACTCGCGGCCCAGTTTATTGGCCTGCTCGCAAAGTTCAGGATTAACTTCTTCATTGAACACAAGCTGAGTGATACCATAACGATCGCGCAAATCGATAAAAGTCATTCCACCCATCTTACGGCTACGCTGAACCCAGCCTGCAAGTACAACTTCTTTATTGATGTCTGAGCTTCTAAGCTCACCACATGTGTAAGATCTATACATATATATATTTATTATAATTATTCGTTTTCTGAATTTGGAAAAGCGGTGCAAAAATAGATAATTTACAATCGCTTGGTGATTTTTTGAATGATTTTCTGATTTCTCTCATGAATATTATCAGCAATCGTCTCATTCATCTCCTTTATATCGCGAATATAATCCTGGGCCAACTGGAAAACCGGATTGGCTGCATCGCGTACTTCCCTGTCTATCGGGATAATGACATTCAGTCCTTTATGGATAATTTCGACCTCGATATCCTTTCCGCCTTCTACTGGATCACCGTCATAATGCATCACGCCGGGCTTTTCACGTTTAATCGTCAGCTTTTTGCAACGGAAAGTTTTGAAGTGGCTGTTCTGATCCAGGCGCTTATTAAAAAGCTGATAAGCCAGAGCAGGTACTTCGATCATGGTAAAGGGTTCGAGTACTGTAATATCGAGCATACCGTCGGTTAAAGTAGCCGCCGGAGCGATATAGGCATTGTTACCATACTGTGAGGCATTGGCACACGCCACCAGAAAGGCTTTATACTTATAAATGCCATCCTCCGTTTCAAGTTCGTAAGTTTCGGGTTGGTAAGTCAATCCCTCCTGAAGGGTTTTTTCGAGATAGGTCAACACTCCCCTTTTACCGGCTTCGGCAAATTTGAGACTGACAAAAGCATCAAATCCTACCCCGCAGGTACAAAAGAAACACAATCCGTTGATACGACCGTAGTCAATGGTTTCCTTAAAACCGGCATTGATAATTCGCAGGGCCCGCTTGGGATCGAGAGGTATTTGCAGATGACGCGCCAGTCCGTTGCCCGATCCGCAGGGAATAATTCCCATGGCTGTATCGGTATGCACCAGCGAACGTCCGATTTCATTAATCGTACCATCGCCGCCAATGGCTACTACAATATGTGTATTATCGCTCGCTGCCTGAGCGGCAAGTTCGGTAGCATGTCCGGCATACTTTGTATACCATACTTCCCACACATATTTATCTTTATCCATCATCTTTTCGATGAGAGATAATATATAATCTTTATTATGGGTGCCCGAAATGGGATTAACGATAAAAACTACTTTCTTTTTGTCTTCGCCCATAGGTTGTTTAAATTCTAAATTATCATACAAATGTAATGAAACATTCTCAAAGTATGTCTAATGCATATAGCATTTAATAACATACCCGATATTTTTCCTTATAAAATAAACAGCTGAATACAAAAAGTGTTATCTTTGCGCCTGTTTTAAACAGTTGTTAAGATTAAAACATAACTCAGCTACGATACAAACCGATAACTGAAAAAGCAAAAAATAAATAACAATTCATGGGATTATTACAAGAAAAGTTAGCTAAATACGACTTACCTCAACGTGTGAAAGCGAAAGGCGTATATCCTTATTTTCGTTGCATCGAAAGTGAACAGGATACTGAGGTGATCATGGGCGGAAAGAAAGTTTTAATGTTTGGATCGAACTCCTACTTAGGTCTTACCAATCACCCGAAAGTAATAGAAGCGGCATTAGAAGCTACTAATAAATATGGAACAGGTTGCGCCGGTTCACGTTTTCTGAACGGTACATTAGATATACATATTGAACTTGAAAAGGAACTTGCCGAATTTGTAGGCAAAGAAGATGCTATTATTTATTCTACAGGTTTTCAGGTTAACCTTGGTGTTGTATCGTGTGTAACAGGTCGCGAAGACTATGTAATCTGCGATGAACTTGACCACGCTTCTATCGTAGATGGCCGCCGTTTATCTTTCAGTAACACACTGAAATATAAGCACAACAACATGGAATCATTAGAAAAGGAATTGCAGAAATGTCGTCCTGAGTCGGTGAAACTTATTGTTGTAGATGGTGTATTCAGCATGGAAGGCGATATCGTGAATCTTCCAGAGATTGTTCGCCTTGCTAAAAAGTACAATGCATCTATCATGGTAGATGAAGCTCATGGTCTTGGCGTTTTAGGCGATCACGGACGTGGTACATGTAACCACTTCGGACTGACTAACGATGTAGATTTAATCATGGGTACTTTCAGTAAATCGCTTGCATCGCTTGGCGGATTTATTGCCGGTGACCACTCTATCATCAACTATCTTCGTCATCATTCACGCTCATACATTTTCAGTGCAAGTTGTACACCTGCTTCTACTGCAGCAGCCCGTGCCGCACTTCAGATTATGAAGACTGAGCCGGAACGCATCGCTCACCTTTGGGAAATCACGAACTATGCACTTGATTGCTTCCGCAACGCCGGATTCGAAATCGGTCATACTTCTACTCCGATCATCCCTTTATATGTTCGCGATATGGAGAAAACATTTATGGTAACTCGTATGCTTTTCGATGAAGGCATCTTTATCAACCCGGTTATTCCACCGGCATGCTCTCCCGAAGATACATTGATTCGCTTCTCTCTGATGGCTACGCACAGCAAAGAGCAGATTGATATTGCTGTAGAAAAACTTATTAAATGCTTTAAATCTCTGGATATCATTAAATAAGAGATTCATATAAAACATAAAAAACCGGATAGACTTTATAGCCTATCCGGTTTTTTTATGCTCAATACAGTTTGTTCTTTTACAATACAAACAAACCAACAATCGTTGTAATAATACCTGCAAACCAAATAATGAGCAATGTCCATTTCAGGTTTTTTCCCATTGGCTCCCAATTGAATATTGCACGAAGAATAACAAACACCAGTGCAACAAGCGGAATGATAATGGTAAGCAGCAGGCCAACACTTGCCACAATACTGAAGGTCGATGGAACCAATGTAAATGGCAACCATTCGCTATATGGAATTATGCTTAATATAGCTGCACTTCCACCAAAAGCCATAGCCAGCGCTGCAATGATAAATATAATCAGCATGAAAATGCAGACGAAAAGCACCGGAGAAAATATAATGGCTATTATAATGAGAAGAATCTTCAGGAATATTCCCATAAGCGCTACGAAGTCATCGCAAAATCTTTGCAGAAAAGAGCGTGGCTTGCCCGATTTCACAAAATCGTTCACACCTTTGGCTGCTTTATCAAAACCATCGGTCACTGTCTTGCCTATATTCTCCATGTTTATCTCCTCGCCATGCATGCTCAATATTTCGGCAGCGGTATTGGCCTGAGGAATAATAATCCAGCATATAATATATATTGGAATGATGATACCATAAAAGAACATCAGAACCAAAGCAATGAGTCGGATCAGTGTTACATCCCATCCGGTGTAGGCAGCAAAGCCGGCAAACACACCACCAATAACTTTATTGCCCGGATCGCGATACAGTCGTTTTTCCACACGCTGATATTTATATTCCGTTTTACTCTCTGTTTGTTCTTGCGAGTCACCTTGTGTGCCATCGGCAGGCTGCTCCATAAAGTCCTCGGGTTTTCCCATTTGCTTAATTACCGCTTCCACATCAGAAATGGTGATTACCTGCTGACCGTTACAAATTAAATCAGAAAAGATTTCAGAAATGCGTCCTTCAATGTCGTTTACAATTTCTCCGGCATCCTGCTGCGATTTAAAACACGATCTCAGGCTGCTCAGATACTGGTCTAATAATCCATAGGCATCTTCATCAATATGATATACAGTGCCTCCTAAGTTTACTGTCAAAGTCTTTTTCATATCTTATTATTTATCCATTTGCAATTTTATTAACTGTCTCATTCAAGTCTCTCCACGAATTTTCAAGTTCGCTCAGTACCTCCTCACCTTTTTCCGTAAGGCGGTAATATTTTCTTGGAGGTCCCTGGTTAGATTCCACCCATTCATAACTCAGCAGTTCGTCATTTTTAAGCCGTGTCAGCAAAGGGTATAGTGTGCCTTCGACCACAATTAAATGTGCTTCTTTCAGTTTCGAAATAATATCTGATGCATAGGCTGCCTCCCGATGAAGCAAAAGCATGATGCAATATTCCAGAATACCTTTCCGCATTTGCGATTTTACATTGTCTACATTCATATTATTCTCTGTTTATCTTGTTAGACGCAACAAATATATGTATAGTTGCAGTACTATGTATTGCAATGTACTATAATTATATATTTATTAACATATAGGGGCTTTTTAGGCTTTGTATTAACATATATTATCTATAATATCCCACACTGTGGAATAAAAAATGAGCCTAAACAGTATAATTGTTGGGAACAAAAGAAACCGGCAATACTCACAGAAGATGAATATTGCCGGCATATGCGGTTAAAAAATGAAGTATATTTATGTAGTCTGGTTCCAAACCTTTGGAACTGTAGTGCCAAAGGTTTGAGACTTCAGTTCCAATGTATTGGAATCAGAGTCTCAAGCCTTTGAGAACAAAACCCGAATTAAAACTCTACAATCAGAACTTCGCTGGTGGTCAGCATAGGAATATATAGTGAATCGTTATTTATAGAAATATCGGCAGCGCCGACTAACGGCACACCCTCAATGGTCATATATTCTATTTCTTTAGTTTTAAGGTCAATGTAACCTACTTTACCGCCATCCCAATCGGTAAAGAATAAAAGTCCACGGTGCATTGCCAGACCATCATACTGTCCGGTACGCTCTATAAACCTTTCGGGTTTTGGCTGATTAATGTCAGGAATGATATAAATCACATTATCGGCATGTGTCATATTATCTACCGGGTAAGAGGCCACATACATTTTCTTTCCATCGAGTACCAGACCATTGGCTCCCACTACACTTGCAAATTCTTTCAAAGGTACAGATGAAAGATTATCTATCTGAGACAGATCGAGAGAATAAATTTTTCCGGCATCGGTTACAGAGATATATGCATTCTTATCATCGGTCACAATATCGTTCACAAAGAAGTTGCCCGGAGGCATAGCAATTATTTGTGGTGATTTAGTCAGATCTTTCATATTATATACCACCACCTGTTCTACATCGGCAATAAATAAGTGATCTTTTTTAATGGCCATTCCTTTAGGCGCATTCAGTATTCCGTCGGCATGTATAAAAGGGGTGACTTTTCCATTCTGCAATTTTACAATATATCCTTTCCCCTCTTTATTTAGCGGAAAGAGGTTTTCGGTACCAAAGTTAGATACAAGAACAGATTGCTGATAAGGCACAGTACCTTCACAGAAGCGCAAACCATGTCTGACTTCAACAGCCTTGTGCGGCTCATCCAGTTGCTTATTGTATTTCTTGTTGCACGCAGTTGAGACAATGGCAAGAGAGAGAAATAATAAGATTTTAGTTTTCATACATTATTCGATTTTAAAGGTTTGCAAATAAATCATAATACGAATATATAAAAAAATCCGGTTTTTCATTGATTATCAGCTAAAAAAGAAAACAAAGCAACGGAGATATTCATTATACAATAAACAAATATTAAGACAATGAAGAAACAAAAAATCATGTATGCGTTTAACGACGATACAAAATGGAGCAAAATTTTAGGCGATGCGGAAGGCAATCTTGAGTTGCCGGAAAAGATTGAAAAGATAGTTATACTTGCCATGGGGACAGCTATTTTATCACTTCTGAAAACCTCTATTCTCGAAGAGCATAAAGCAAGAATAACAGACTTCACCAAACGTGGAATAGACTTCTATGTTTGCTCGGGTACCATGCATAAATATGGCATTACAAAAGAGATGTTGCTGCCCGAACTAAAGGTTGCTCCTGATGGTACCGACATAAAAATACTGGAGTTAAAAGAAGAAGGTTATTTCTTATTTGCACTCGATTATATTTAAGCTTCTTTGAAAGTTATCACAGTTTGCAGCAGCCATTTTAAACATGTGCTGCTGCCTTTATTCCGAAAAACACCAGAAATGCAGACATAAATGTTAACATAGAACAATCAATTGACTAATTTAATCACTATATTTGCCAGCTATCTTTTTATTAATCTGGACGATATGAATTTTGATTTTCCTCAAGTAGATTTACCAAATGAGATTCTGGCGTGGCCTGATGTGACAGAAGAAATTCTGAATCTGTATAAGCAGTCATGCAGACTGAAGGCCGGAATTTTTGCCTTATGCCTCGAAGGAAGCATGAAAGCATCTATCGATTTGATAGATTATGACATAAAACCAAATGATCTGGTTGCGCTTCTTCCGGGTACCATTATTCAGTTTCAGGGACATACTGAAATGGTAAAACTCTCTTTTATCGGTTTCTCCTCTAAATGTCTGGAACGCGTTAATCTGGTTCAGAAACTATATGATTCGTACCCAAAGATTTCGCAAAATCCAATCCTGACTCTAAACGCTGACATTTCAAACTATTTCAATGATTTCTTTACATTGATTTCCCGCATCACTTACGATGAAGCTAACTTTAATCTTTCTTCGGAGATGATTGAATCTACGCTGAGTTTTATGATTGCGAGTCTGAATATGATATATGCCAATCATATTCCCGAAACTCAGTCGCGCACCCGTAAAGAAGAGCTTTGCAAAGAGTTGGTTCAGTGCATTATAGACAACTATACCAAAGAACGTAAAGCACAGTTTTATGCCGATAAGTTAGGAGTTTCGCAGCAACATCTGAGTACCACCATAAAGCAGGTAACTGGTAAAAATGTTCTCGAAATGATTAGTTATGTAGTGATTATGGATGCAAAATCGAAGTTGAAATCGACCAATATGACTATTCAGGAAATAGCTTATTCGCTGAATTTCCCCAATGCATCTTTTTTTGGGAAATACTTTAAACGATATGTAGGTATATCGCCTGCCGAATATCGTCATAGTTAACGATAACCATCAGTCATCATTTCTGAAGATAACGATAGAGCTCAACACCAGACTAAAGGTGGAAAGCGCAATTGCACCTCCGGTAATTACGGGGGTAAGCAACATTCCTGTAAATGGGAATAAAACACCCGCAGCAATGGGTATGCCCACCAAATTATAAATAGATGCCCAGAAAAGATTGCGGTTAATTAGTTTAGCCGTACGCCGGGCTATCTGAAATGTGCGGGCCAGCAAAGAAAGATCATTGGCATGAATGGTAACCATTGCCACATCCATGGCGATATCTTCTCCATGACCAATAGCAATGCTGACATCGGCCAGTGCCAAAGCCTGCGCATCTCCTATACCCGAGCCTACCATTGCAATGCGTTTGCCCTGCAACTGATATTCACGTATAAACAACTCTTTGTCATTTGGCGTGGCATCGGCCACATAAACATCAATGCCAACTTTACCAGCCAGCGACTGTGCCGTACGTTCGCCGTCACCGGTCAGCATATAGGTTTCAATACCCTCGTGATTCAGTTTGGTAATCGTTTTCAGCGAGTTGAGTTTCACTCTGTCGTTTACAGCTATGATGGCCAGCAAGGTATTGTCCATTCCAAAGTAAACGATGCTCCATCCGGCCAGTTCATATTCCAGAAGCTGTTCAATCACTCCCTTAGTCAGCTGTACTTCTCTGTCTTTTAACAGCTTATGACTACCTACCCAAAACTCTTTCCCCATGGCCAGAATATTAACACCCTTATTATCTATCGTTTCAAACCCATCGATTGGCGCGGGAATAATACTCCCCTCACTTTCTATGCTTTTCACGATAGCAGAAGCCAGCGGATGATTTGATTTCTTTTCGGCGGCCAGTAATATCATCTTATATTGTTTATACTCCTGTTTGGCCCACTTCCATCCGCATACTTCCGGTTTTCCTTCCGTAAGGATACCGGTTTTATCGAAAGCCACCGCACTTACCTTGTTTAGTTTTTCCAGAATAACCGCATCTTTCACAATAATCCGACGTGCAGCCGCCTCGTCTATACCAATCATTACAGCCGTAGGAATGGCCAGCCCTAAAGCACACGGGCACGAAATTACGATTAGCGATATGGCCGACATAACGGCATAAGGCAAGACAGTCACACCACCTATTATAAGCCACAAAAGGAAAGTCACCACCGAAGCAATCAGAACACCCGGGACGTAATACCCTGCATATTTATCGACCAGTCGCTGTATCGGTTTTTTAGTACTTTGCGACTCATTCATGGTTTGTATAATATGGAAAAGCATTGTATCAACACCCACCTGATGTGCCACAAAGCTTATTCGTCCTTCAACACAAAATGTACCCGCAGTAACAAAATCGCCTGTCTCCTTTAGCTGCGGTGTTTTATCTCCGTTTATCAGACTTTCATTTATATAAGAAAACCCCTCCACAATCATTCCATCGGCAGGAATTCGTTCTCCTTGCATAATGATGACATGATCACCGGCAAGCAGATTTTTAATGGGTATAATTTCCTCTTTCCCGTTACGCTTTACGCGAACAGTAATGGGCAGCAAGCTCAGAAGCTTCCTGATGGCTTTGGAGTTACCAAGTTTTACACGCGCCTCGAGCATATGCCCCGTTAGCAGGAAAAGTACAGAAACAACAGAGACTTCATAATATACATGGGGTATAATGCCATGTTGCGTCCATATTGAAGGAAAAAATGTATTGAATACACTAAACAAATAGGCAATTAAAGAACATAGCATAACGAGGGTATTCAAATTGCATCTGATATGTCCTAACTGTTTCCAGGTATCAGTAAATATTGAAAAACCAAAATAAAACAACACCGGGAAAGACAATAACATTTGCAATTCTTTAGAGAAAGGCAGATATACAAAGAACATGCTCAGTATAATAACGGGGACAGAAAGCAGCGAGGCTCCGATTACCCTGAACCTCATACTTCTGTATTGCATATTGCTAAATCTTTTTAGTTCTTCTTCTGAATCACGATCCTCATCAATAATCATTCCAAAACCGCTGGCCATTAAAACCTCGCGCATAGAATTAGGAGTTACTTTATGTGCATCGTATGTTACAGAAAGAATATTAGTAGTAAGATTTACAGACGCATCAACCACACCGGTCATCCTTCTTATCATTTTTTCGACATTAGCTGCGCATCCGGCACTATACAATTTCAAAACGGGAAAATTCCTTTTAACAATTCCACCCATTATTTTACATTATTATAGCGTATCTAAGTATAATTTTAAATTTTATAACAATACAAAAGGGGCTTTGTTCGCACTTCGGGGGTTTATTAAGTGTTAATGCAAAAGTCCTGATTATAAATGGTGATGATTAAAAAATATTTGTTTATAGGGAACAAAACATTTTTTAGTCTTTATGCACCGGATTCATGAATATATACTATTTTTGTAATAACAGAGAAACGAATTTGCTCATATTAATAACGAAGATCATATGGTAAAAAAGTATTTGAAATTCCTGTTTTTGATTCTTACAACCGGAGTTTTTATAGTTTCATGTAATCATAAAGCTAAACGTAACAGCGAACGTATAACTTTTGATAGCGTACAGTTGAATAAGACTGTTTATCTGCTGGGTGATACGGCGTTACCATCCTGTAACATTAATATCAGATATACTTATCCGGTAACGAAAGATTCTGTATTGAAAGACTCAATCGATTTTTATCTCATTCAGTCTTGCTTTGGCGACGATTATGTGCGCCACAATTACTTTAACAGCCTTTCTGCCGAGGCGCTTATCCAGCTTTATGCAAAAAATTACACCGATAATTATCTGAAAGATGTACAACCGCTTTATGTTGAAGAACTGAAAGAACATCCGCAGGATAAATCCGAAAGTTTTGGCTGGTTTTCTTATTATGAAGAAATTATAAGCAGCATTGTTTATCAGAACAAAAGTCTGCTGGTTTACAGCTGTTATCTTAATGAATTTACAGGCGGTGCACATGGTGTGTATTTCACCAACTATATCAACTTCGATCTTGATCTGATGCGTCCGCTTCATCTGAATGATATTTTCGTAGGCGATTACAAAGATGCAGTCAGTGATCAGATCTGGAATGCGCTGATGAAAAAAGAGAATGTGAAATCGCGCGATGCACTCGAAGAAATGGGATACGGAACGCTTGGCGACATCGAACCGATTGAGAATTTCTACCTGACTCCCGAAGGCATTACTTTCCATTATAACATTTACGAGATTGCTCCTTTTTCAATGGGTGCTATCAGTGTGACCGTGCCATTTAATCAAGTATCCCGCTGGCTGAATACAATGCCATTGCTACGGGAATTAATGAAATAATATTAGTCAATAATTTTACCAACCCGATATTAACTCGTGGAACAGATTCAAAAATATTTTCCGAACTTAACCGAAGAGCAGAAAAAACAGTTTGCTGCTCTTTATGACTTATACCTTGACTGGAATTCAAAGATTAATGTGATCTCGCGTAAAGACATCGAGAATCTTTATCTTCATCATGTACTGCATTCATTAGGAATTGCCAAAGTTATTAATTTCCGTCCCGGCACTACTGTGATGGATCTTGGTACCGGTGGTGGCTTTCCGGGCATTCCGCTGGCTATAATGTTTCCTGAAACAAAGTTTCATCTGGTAGACAGTATAGGCAAGAAAGTACGTGTGGCCAATGAGGTGGCAGACAGCATCGGACTGAAGAATGTAACATTCCGCCACGCCCGTGCACAGGAAGAAAAACAAAAGTTCGATTTTGTGGTGAGCCGTGCAGTGATGCCCTTGTCAGACCTGGTAAGCATCATTAAAAAGAACATTTCTTCTGAGCAAAAGAATGCACTGCCCAACGGACTGATTTGCCTTAAAGGTGGTGAGTTAGAGAATGAAACGATGCCTTACAAAAACAAAACAATGATTCACAGCTTGTCTGATGACTTTAGTGAACCATTCTTTGAGACCAAAAAAGTGGTACATGTATCTATTTAATTTTTAATTCTATTTTTTCCGCACTATATAATGAAAATCAAAACTTTTGAGTTCAATATGTTCCCGGTTAACTGCTATGTTATATGGGACGATACAAAAGAGGCCGTAATTATTGATCCGGGCTGTTTTTACGATGAAGAAAAGAAGAAGCTTAAAGACTTTATTGTCGATAAGGGACTGACAGTGAAACATCTGCTCAACACGCATTTACATTTAGATCATATATTCGGAAATCCTTTCGTACAGAAAGAATTCGGTGTATCGGCCGAAGCGAATAAAGCCGATGAATTCTGGATTGACGAAGCTCCGAAACAAAGCCGTATGTTCGGGTTTCAACTCAAAGAAGCTCCGGTGCCTTTGGGTAAATATCTTCACGACGGTGATTTAATTCAGTTCGGAAACACTACACTCGAAGCCATTCATGTACCGGGCCACTCTCCAGGTAGCCTTGTGTACTATTGTGCAAAAGATAAATGCCTTTTCTCGGGCGATGTTCTTTTCCAGGGCAGCATAGGCCGTGCCGATCTGGCTGGCGGTAACTTCGATGAACTGATTGAACACATTTGCAGCCGCCTGTTTACCCTGCCTAATGATACGGTAGTGTATCCCGGACATGGCGCTCCTACGACTATCGGTGCCGAAAAAGCCGATAATCCTTTTTTCAGATAAAACCTTCTAAACAATAATACCATAGTAAATTTTAATAAGAATATGAGAACCGACACATTTGCTTCGCGACACATAGGCGTGAACGAAGAAGACATTAAAGTAATGCTCGAGAAAATAGGTGTTGCTACTCTCGATGAACTCATCGACCGCACAATACCTGAGAACATTCGTTTACCACATCCGCTAAACTTACCTCCGGCAATGACGGAGTATGAATTTGGGCAGCATATCGATAAAATTGCCAATATGAACATCTTGTATACATCTTATATTGGTATGGGATGGTACAATACGATTACACCGGCAGTAATTCAGCGATATGTTTTCGAAAATCCGGTTTGGTATACTTCGTACACTCCATATCAGGCTGAAATTTCACAAGGCCGCTTAGAGGCGCTGATGAACTATCAGACTGCCATTTGTGATCTGACGGCCATGCCGATTGCCAACTGTTCTTTGCTTGATGAAGCAACTGCTGCTGCCGAGGCAGTAAGCATGATGTATGCACTTCGTCCGCGCGACAAACAGAAAGCTGGTGCAAATGTCGTGTTTGTAGATGAAAATATTTTCCCTCAGACACTTGCTGTCATGACTACCCGTGCGGTGCCATTGGGCATTGAATTACGTATCGGTAAATATAAAGAATATCAACCTTCACCTGAGATGTTTGGTTGCATCGTACAATATCCAAATGCCGAAGGAAACATTGAAGACTATCGCGAATTTACAGAGAAGGCACATGCCGCCGGTTGTAAAGTTGCCGTAGCTGCCGACTTGCTGAGCCTTGCACTGATCACTCCTCCGGGAGAATGGGGTGCCGATATCGTATTCGGTACATCGCAACGTTTGGGTACACCTGTATTCTATGGTGGTCCGTCTGCTGCCTATTTTGCAACTCGCGATGAATTCAAACGCAACATGCCGGGCCGTATCATAGGCTGGTCGAAAGACCGCAACGGTAAGCTTTGTTACCGTATGGCTTTGCAAACCCGCGAACAACATATTAAACGTGAGAAAGCAACTTCAAATATCTGTACCGCACAAGCTCTGCTTGCCACTATGGTAGGTTTCTATGCTGTGTATCACGGTCAGGAAGGTATCCGCACCATCGCTTCAAGAATTCATAAGATTACTTCTTACTTGGATAAAAAAATCTGCGACTTCGGTTACGGTCAAACTAATGAAGTGTACTTTGATACATTGCGTTTCACCTTACCACACAATGTAAACCCTCATCAGATTCGCACTATTGCCTTGAGCAAAGAAGTGAATCTTCGTTATTATGATAACGGTGATGTTGGTTTCAGTATCGATGAAACAACCGATATCAACGGTATGAACACGCTTCTTTCCATCTTTGCGGTTGCTGCCGAAAAAGATTACGATAAAATTGATGAGTGCGAAGTAGAAGCTGCAGGCGAATTCCCTGAAGTATTTAAACGTACCAGCGATTATCTGACACACGATGTATTTAAGATGTATCATACCGAAACCGAAATGATGCGCTACATCAAGCGTCTGGATCGCAAAGATATTTCTCTGGCACACTCTATGATTCCGTTGGGATCGTGTACCATGAAACTAAATGCATCTGCCGAGTTGCTTCCGTTAAGCCGTCCGCAGTTTATGCAACTTCATCCATTGGTGCCCGAAGATCAGGCGCAGGGTTTCCGTAAACTCATCGATTACCTGAGCGAAGATTTGAAAACCATCACGGGCTTTGCAGGTGTAAGTCTGCAGCCTAACTCTGGCGCTGCCGGTGAGTATGCCGGACTACGTGTGATTCGCAGTTATCTGGAAAGCATTGGTCAGGGACATCGTAATAAAGTATTGATTCCTGCTTCGGCTCACGGCACTAACCCTGCTTCGGCTATTCAGGCCGGCTTCACTACAGTGATCTGTGCATGCGATAATCTGGGTAATGTTGATATGGAAGACCTTCGTGCGAAAGCCATTGAGAATAAAAACGAACTGGCTGCACTGATGATTACCTATCCATCGACTCATGGTATTTTTGAACCAGAGATTGTAGATATCTGTAAGATTATTCACGAATGTGGCGGACAAGTTTACATGGATGGTGCAAATATGAATGCGCAGTTAGGATTGACTAACCCGGGCTTTATCGGTGCCGACGTTTGTCACCTTAACCTGCACAAAACATTTGCATCGCCACACGGTGGTGGTGGTCCCGGTGTTGGTCCGATCTGCGTGGCCGAACATCTGCTTCCATTCCTGCCCGGTCATCATTTATTTGGTAATCAGATGAATCAGGTTTCTGCTGCTCCGTTTGGTAGTGCCGGTATCTTACCTATCACTTACGGTTACATCCATATGATGGGTGCCGAAGGTCTGGCTATGGCAACTAAAGCTGCCATTCTTAACGCCAACTATCTGGCCGTATGCCTTGATGATACCTATGGCATCGTTTATCGTGGCGCAAAAGGTTTTGTAGGCCACGAAATGATACTTGAATGTCGCAAGATTACCGAGGAAACCGGCATTTCTGAAAACGATATTGCCAAACGTCTGATGGATTATGGCTACCATGCACCTACCCTTTCATTCCCTGTTCACGGCACACTTATGGTGGAACCTACTGAGAGTGAAAGCCTTTCTGAACTGAATAACTTCGTGGAAGTAATGCTTAGCATCTGGGAAGAAGTTCAGGAAGTGAAACGTGGCGAAGCCGATCCGAAAGATAATGTACTGGTAAATGCTCCGCATCCGGAATACGAAATCGTAACCGATGAATGGAATCACAGCTATCCAAGAACCAAAGCCGCTTACCCAATTCAGAGTGTACGCGATAATAAGTTCTGGATTAACGTAGCCCGTATCGATAATACACTTGGTGATCGTAAATTGTACGCTACACAATGTTGCTGCGATTTATAATCTGAAGCCAGGCTATAAATAATACTAAAGGAGGCTGTTTAGCATTTTATTGTTAAACAGCCTCCTTTTATTTATGGAGTATTTTGGATTGACAGTCTATTCAATATCATTGACCATTACATATTCCAATAAGGATTTATACATTTGACGTGATTCTTTTTGTAAATCCGAAAGGGTTAGCATAATAAATCTACATAGAATAATGATCTGAAGTTAATAGAAGACTCCATTAGATATAGAGGATAACAATTTATAATCGTCCTCCATCGTCTTAATGACTTTTATTTAGTTCATACAAACGGAGTGGTTAGAATCATACTAAAAACCATCTGATGATGAAATATCAGGAAAATCTTTATAAACCTTAATCCTGCGCCTCACCTTTAAGTGTTGGCAGACAAATATGATATTTTACGGCAAGGATTCTTGTCAGAAATACACCAGCACCGCTAATCAGCTGAGTGACTACAAAATCGATTTCGGCAAGATAGCAAATCCAGTAAATGACACCACCTACGACACAAGCCATGGCATAAATTTCTTTGCGGAAAATCAGTGGAATTTCATTGATCAGCACATCACGAATTACACCGCCGGCTGCCCCGGTCATGGTACCCATTACAATAGCCACCCAAAAAGGATAACCCAGCGAGATACTCTTACCAACCCCGACAACCGTAAACAGTGCCAGACCAATGCTGTCGAAAATAAAGAAAGTATTGTGAAGATGCACCAGATATTTGCTGAAAAGAATAACGCTGAGAAGCGCCACTCCGGTACATATCAGATAGATTGGGTCCTGCATCCAGCCCACCGGAACGCCGAGTAAAAGATCGCGGATAGTACCACCACCAATGGCCGTAACCAAACCAACTACATAAGCTCCAAACCAATCGAATCGCTTTGCCGATGCCAGTCGGATACCACTAATTGCAAAAGCGAAAGTCCCTATAAAATCTAAAATCTGTACAAACGTGGGCATAGAAAATATTTTATTTGCAAAGAAACGAATATTTTCCTACAGAATAATGTATTTTTGTTTTATAAATAACGAAAAACGAAAATGAGAATTACAATTGTTGCGGGTGCACGCCCCAATTTTATGAAGATTGCCCCTATTGTACGTGCCATCGAAACAGCACAGGCCCAGGGTAAAACAATTTCATACCGATTGGTTTATACCGGTAAAAAAGGAGATACAAGTATTGATGCTTCTCTTTTTGCCGACTTGCACATGAAGGCACCCGATGCTTATCTTGGAGTAGAATCGAGAGATTCTATCGAACTTGCTGCCGGAATTATGACAGCTTTTCATAAAGAATTGTCTGAACATCCTGCACACTTAGTTATGGTTGTTGATGATCTTACCCCAACCATGAGTTGCGCTATTGTAGCCAAAAAATCGGGCGCTAAAGTGGCCCACCTTGTAGCCGGTACACGCTCGTTTGATATGACCCAGCCTAAAGAGGTAAACAGTATGATTACCGATGGTTTGTCGGATTATCTGTTTACGGCAGGTGCCAATGCAAACCGCAACCTGAACCAAACCGGCACGGAAGTGAAAAAAGTATATCACGTAGGAAATATCCTGATCGATAATATCCGCTTTAACCGCAACCGCACCATTCAGCCCATCTGGTTTGAATCGCAAGGATTGAAAGATGGCAATTACCTGCTTCTTACCCTTAACCGCAGAGTTTTGCTTAACAATCATGCCGTTTTAAAGAGTCTTTTGCAGGAAATCATTGAAAAAGCAAACGGTTGTCCTGTCATTGCACCCGTAC
>CAMTOS010000061.1 GCA_947074195.1 uncultured Bacteroides sp. | reverse complement strand
TTTCTAAGAAGATTCCCGGATCGCTTATCGCCATTATTTTTGTAACGCTTGGTGTGTATCTGTTGAAAACTTATGCCGGAATAGATTGTATCGATACCATTGGTGATCGTTTTACAATTAAAGCTGAGCTTCCAGACGCCGCTGTTCCTGCCATTAACTGGGAGGCGATACAGAATTTGTTCCCTGTAGCTATTACCATTGCTGTACTTGGTGCCATTGAATCATTACTCTCTGCTGCTGTAGCCGATGGGGTAACAGGTGATCATCACGATTCGAATACAGAACTTATTGCACAGGGTGTGGCCAATGTGGTGACTCCTTTATTCGGCGGTATTCCTGCTACAGGAGCTATTGCACGTACCATGACCAATATTAACAATGGTGGTAAAACTCCGATTGCAGGTATTATTCATGCTGTGGTTTTATTGCTGATTCTTTTATTCCTGATGCCGCTGGCACAATATATCCCTATGGCTTGTCTTGCCGGCGTACTGGTGATTGTATCTTATAATATGAGTGGTTGGAGAACATTCAAGGCATTGTTGAAAAACCCTAAATCGGATATCGTGGTGTTGTTAATAACTTTCTTCCTGACTGTTATTTTCGATTTGACCATCGCTATCGAAGTAGGTATGGTTATTGCCTGTATTTTGTTCATCAAACGTGTAATGGAAACAACCAAGATTTCTGTCATTACCGATCAGATTGATCCTAATAAGGAATCGGATATCGATCTTCATGAAGAGAATCTTATCGTTCCTAAAGGTGTGGAAGTTTACGAAATCAATGGTCCTTACTTCTTTGGTATTGCCAATCAGTTCGAGGAAACTATGGCACAGTTGGGCGACAGACCTAAGGTTCGCATCATCCGTATGCGTAAGGTTCCGTTTATCGATTCTACAGGTATTCACAATCTAACCAACTTATGTAAACTTTCTCAGCGCGAAAAGATCACGATTATTCTTTCTGGTGTGAACGAAAAAGTACATGAAACACTCGAGAATGCAGGTTTCTGCAACTTATTAGGTAAAGATAATATTTGTCCAAATATTAATGTAGCACTCGATCGTGCTAAAGAATTAATAGAAGAATAAGTTATTATTTTCATATAAAAAAATGCCAGCTTTAGACCATGTGATCTAAGCTGGCATTTTTATTTTAAGATGATTTATTCTTATTTCTTTCCAAGACAGAAACGATAACCAATATGCAATTCTACAGCCAAATTGTGAGGAGAAACAGTTTTCATATCTCCGCCATCTGTCAGGAATATTGTTTTTTGAAGATCTTTATGAACAGGGATTAAGCCATATTCACCACTTACGCCGATAAAAAGATTTTTATAACCGTAATCAACACCCAGTGATAAACCAACATCCATTCTTTTTAGATTGTCTTTTGAGAAAGTATCACTTTTACCTGTTTCCTTCCCATTGTATTCATTATATATGTTCTCTGGTAGAGTTACATTAGAATTAACAGGGTTAGTAACAACATCTACAGTATTCTTTACTTTTCCGGCAATTCCGCATTCCACATATACACCTGCACTTAATGCTAAACCACTATTTTGATTAAAAGGAATATTGTAAACAGCTTTTACTGGTAGATGAAGATACACTGCATTAATTTTAGATTTAATATCAATATGCGATTTCAAATCATAGCCCTGAGCCACATCTTCTACATATTTTTCTTTGTGCAGACCTTCGCGACGATTCAATAATTCTAATCCGGTTTGTAAACCCCAGTGTTTACTCAAACCAAAATCTACACCAACTCCAACACGATAACCAAACTTTGCATCATAATCTGTACTTGGAGTCCATCCGTTTAATGTAGTTCCCGCTTTTACAGTTAGATTAACCTGTGCAGATGCAACGGCACACAAACAAACAAAAGTTAATAGCAAAAAAAGTTTTTTCATAAATTCAAAATGTTTAATTAGTAGTCTATTTATATAATGACCTTATATAATGATCATTTTTTCAGATACATTTTTGAATAGTGTTCTTTTTTTAAGATTTAATTCACCATTTGGGGGTTTGCGCGGCAAATATACAGCTTTTTTTTAATTACTATCTTTTTTCAAAGATTTAATTTATAAATCTAAAAAAAGGGTTTCATAATAGTTTTCACGCTATTATGAATCCCTTTTCTGTGTATAATTAATTAATAAATTAATTATAGATCTTATTTAAATCTTTTCTTTTAAATGCTCCAGATGCTTTTGAATGCATATATCTTTATCAGTACATCTTTCTTTGTAAAGTTTAAATTCGGATGTTAATACTTTCTTTTATCTGGAATCTTCGAAACATGCATCAGTCGATATTTTCTTTTTTATAATGTTCTATCGATTTATAATAATAATGATTTATCTGAATTTGAGATTGGCCATTTTTCGAATATCTCATCATCCGGTAATAAATATATTTTTTAAATTCATTGACTGGAAGAAGAGTAATTTTTAGATTTAATAATTTATATATTGCATTAAAAATATAAGGATTTGTGAATTTATCGAATTTGAAATTTGTATTGATTATTGATTTTCATGCATCACATAAATAAGGCCAGCAGGAAGTATTGATTTCAATGATTAAATATTTAGGTATATAAGTAAGTTTTCAGGACATTTATTTTGATAAATGATATAATAAAAAACGGATTTACAATAGCTGTTATACTACTGTAAATCCGTTATCAATAAGTTATTAACAAAAGAGTTTATAAACCCAGTGTTTCTGATATATCTAACATTCTTTGAATGGGTCGAATGGCTTTTGCTGCCACTGCTTCATCCACGATAATTTCCGGTGTTTCGTTTTTCAGGCAATCGTAAAGTTTCTCCATGGTATTCAGACGCATAAAGCTACATTCGTTGCAGGCACAGGTGCTGTCGTTTGGAGGTGCTGGAATAAATGTCTTCTGCGGACACTGCTTTTGCATCTCGTGCAAGATACCCGATTCTGTTGCTACAATGAACACTTCTTTGTCGCTGTTAACAGCATGTTTCAACAAGGCAGCTGTTGAACCGATTTTGTCAGCCAGGGCAAGGATGGTACTTTTGCACTCCGGATGTGCCAGGACTTCGGCTGAAGGATTTTCTTTTTTCAGTTCTACGATCTTTTCTACCGAGAACTGTTCGTGTACGTGGCAGGCACCGTCCCAAAGCATCATTTCGCGGCCTGTAATCGAATTTATGTAATTTCCGAGGTTACGGTCTGGTCCGAAGATGATTTTCTCGTCAGCAGGGAAACTATCCACAATCTGGCGGGCGTTGGTCGATGTCACGACCACATCGGTCACGGCTTTGACTGCTGCCGAAGTGTTGACGTAAGAAATCACGGTGTGATCCGGGTGCTGTGCCACGAAAGCGGCAAACTTGTCGGCCGGGCAGCTGTCGGCCAGTGAGCAGCCTGCTTCAAGATCGGGAACGAGTACTTTTTTGCCGGGACAAAGAATCTTCGCTGTTTCGCCCATGAAGTGAACACCGCACATCACAATGACATCGGCATCGGTTTTCGCAGCCCATTGTGCAAGTGCCAGACTATCGCCCACGAAGTCGGCTATATCCTGAATGTCGCCCGACTGGTAGTAGTGTGCCAGGATGACTGCATTCTTTTCTTTTTTCAGTTCTTCAATAGCAGTTATGAGATTATTCATAATAAATATATTTTCTTTCTTCTAATTAAAAAAAATCTATGATGATTATATTAGGCTGTTAATAGTGTTAGTAAAATTATTGCTTAATATTTGCATAATAGTTTGTTAGACCTTTTATTTCAGTTATGAATAGGTTATTAACGGTTATCAACCTGTTATTTCTACTGAGAATAAGTGACTTATTGATAGTTATTAGTCATCGGTTTATAAAACGCAAAGTTAAAAACTTTATGTCTATTAACCCATAAAATAGTGCTTAAAAATAGGCTAAGAATTGCATGGTAATTCAGGGCTAACTTTTTTGGATTGTTGAAACCGGTATTTGCTTATGCATAGTTCTGATATATGCAAGAATAACTTTTAAAATTGTTTAATCAGAGTATTGACAAGTTTTACACGGTTATTAACAAGTAAATAAACATAAACTTCTACCTTTGTTTACAGAAACAGAAGCGAATTAGATACACTGTTTTAAATAGGATATACTATGCTGATTATCAGCAGGAAAAGTAAATTATAATATAGATGAAAGAATTGAGAAAACTAAAGATAACTGAACTAAACCGCATGGATGCCGATGACTTTAAGAAGTCTGACAAACTTCCGTTGGTTGTGGTTCTTGATAATGTAAGAAGTCTGCATAATATCGGCTCTGTATTTCGTACAGCAGATGCTTTTCGCGTGGAATGCATCTATTTATGTGGTATAACAGCCACTCCACCCCACCCCGAAATGCATAAAACGGCTTTGGGAGCGGAATATACGGTAGACTGGAAACATGTTGATAACACGCTGGATGCTGTTAATAACCTGAAAGAAGAGGGATATATCGTTTATAGTATTGAGCAGGCTCAGGGAAGTATTATGCTGAATGACTTGCAGTTAGACCCGGAAAAGAAGTATGCTGTCGTAATGGGCAACGAAGTAAAGGGTGTTGAACAGGCTGTTATTAATAACTCTGATGGTTGTATAGAAATTCCACAGTATGGTACGAAACATTCACTGAATGTCTCGGTAACGACCGGTATTGTTATCTGGGATTTATTCAATAAGTTACGGGCAGGGTTTTAATAACCCTGTTAATAACTTCTTAATTTACTTATAACGAAGATATTAGATTGCACCACTGGCGACTAATAACACTACTCTTTCCGTGAGCTGATCTTCTCCTTCGGCATCATATCCTTTCTTCAGACTGGCTCCGAACAAAGACGCGAATGTCTGATAGAACCCCGCTTTAAACGGTCCCATAAATGCCTTCACCAAATCGTAAGAACTCTGATTGCATTGCCTGTCCACCAACTTTATTAACAGTTTACCCTGTGCAAAAGATAGTTTTTTCATACGATCGGTATACTGCTCCTTCAACCCTTTTTCCACCGCTTTAATATGGCGGCTTCGTGATTTTTCATCGGGCAGAGTCATCAGATATTCATACGTTTCAATAATCAGCTGATTGATTTCCAGTGATATGGGATATACCTTCTTCACATTACGCACCAAACGATAATAGGCCTGACGCTCTTTTTCGTTTTTAAAGTTGAGTGGTTTGAAAATATAAACAGTAGGAAGTTTTACATAAGGTATCGTATCCCCATTGTGAACACAAAGCGGAACAAGGTACTTGCCGGGTTTTTGGGTGTTTTCCTGAGCGCTAAGAAGCGACGGATAAAAAAGGAAAATAGCAAGTAACGATAGCAGAGCTATGTAAAACGTTTTTCGCATCATGCAAAAATACAATTTTATTTTGTTTATCCTTATATCAATCAATGAGTTATAGATATATAACTCTTTTACTATGGTATAAGTTTGATTTCGGATGGCTATATTATTGAAAAAAGAGTTTACAAATCTGATATTTTATGGTTTATATGCCTGTTTACAGCCTGTGAATAAAATGTGGATAACTTGTGAATAACCAGTGAATATCCTTTCTACAGTATATTGTAAGGCCATATTTGTTATTAACAATGCTGTTTAAAACTACATTTGTCAGGTAGCTATTCTCAGCTTGCCGGCAAGCGCTACTCAGCTCGTTGGCAAGCGCTCACTGGCACGCTGAGAAGCGCTGACCAGTAAACTCGCTAAAGGCTGTGCGGAAAACCGCGAATACTTCTGCGAAAATCAGCAAACAAAGCTGCAGAAAACCGCCAAAGCTTTTGCAGTAAACTCTTTCATCTTTTGGGTCGAACCAACCGGTTAATTTAAATGTTTTCTGAAAACATTCAGGTAAAAGTTTTCATCTATCTTTGCCTGTTGAAAAGCGGGTGAATATCTATCCCGAATGAACTAAAAAAGAAAGTTATGACAGTCATCTATCCATCGCCTATATTCGGTCCTGTACACTCACGCCGTCTGGGCGTTTCACTGGGAATCAATCTCTTGCCGGCCGACGGTAAGTTTTGCTCGTTCGATTGCATCTATTGCGAATGCGGATTCAACAAAGACCGTAAACCCACACGTAAACTGCCTACCCGCGAAGAAGTAAAAACGGCGCTTGAAGATCGCCTGAGGGAGATGAAAAAGAATGGTCCGGCACCCGATGTTCTGACTTTTGCCGGTAATGGCGAACCTACGGCACATCCCGATTTTCCGGGTATTATCGATGATACACTGGCGCTGCGCGATCACTATTTCCCGAAAGCGAAGGTGAGTGTATTAACCAACGGCACGTTAATAACTCGTCCGAAAGTATTCGATGCCCTGATGAAAGTGGATAATAACATCGTGAAGCTCGATACGGTAAATGCCGACTATATTCATCTGGTCGATCGTCCCACAGGTATTTATAATCTGCCTGCCATTATTCAGAAAATGAAAGAGTTTAACGGCCACTGTATTGTGCAGACGCTCTTTATGCACGGCACTTTCGAAGGAAAAGATGTGAGCAATACGCAGGATGAATATCTTTTGCCCTGGTTAAAGACGGTAAAAGAGATTAATCCGCAGCAGGTAATGATCTATACCATCGACCGCGAAACTCCTGCTAAAGGGTTGGAAAAAGCGACGAAAGAAGAGTTGGACAGCATTGTTAGTAAGTTGGAAGCTGAAGGGTTAAAAGCCTCAGCATCATACTGATTAGTCTGTTCATAACTATCATCATACTTGTTTATTCACCGTTTGAACCGGGCGGTGAATAAACCATCTTTTATCTATCACCGGTTTCTCTAATAACTTCCACGATAAGGCCGAAACCATCAGCGTTACCAGTAACGAAGCGATAAAAGCAACATAGATATTCCACTCGGCTATACCATAATATATAAAGAGCTGAATGATGGGGAAATGATAAAGATAAACTCCGTAAGAGATGTTATCGTATTTACGCATAAAATTAAGAAACTTCAGCGAATAGGATATTCCCAGAATTACCACTGAAAAGGCCAGCGGCTCTATCAGGTTAAAGAAGAAGTTGGTATTTGATAACAGAAAGATGGCAAAAGAGATGGGGAATAGTATCTTCAGATGTTTCATAAACTTATCGAAATAGAGCAGAATCAGTGCGCCTGAATAGAAATAAACAAACTGACTGCCGGCTTGCTTGCGTATCAGCGCATAGATTTCGTTACCACTCTGTTCATATAAATAGGTAAAGAGTAGTTCATAACCTACTGAAAATAGAAGTACACCTACGATAACCCACAACTTATTGAAGTGTTTCAGCAAGAAGAAAACAATAGGAACGCTGATGTAGAATAAGACTTCAATCTTCATCGTCCACAAAGCGCCGTTGACCGCCTCGATAGGGTTTGTTTCGAAAACTCCCGGCAAAGTAGGCTGCAGGAAATTCATAAACGTGAGGTTAGCGATAAGGTATTTGTAAACCGAAGTTGAGGTGAAGTATTGTTGAAAACTCAGATCGGAAACGATAAAGCCAAAAGCAGCGCAGAGAATTATCACTGCAAAGTAAGGCGGAAGAATACGACGCGCACGCTTACTGATGTAATCTTTTAATCCGGGACGGCGAATGTAGGTATAAAAGATAAGGAATCCAGAGATAATAAAGAAGACACGACGGATGCCGGCCAGTCCGGGCACAGTGAAAGTGACCTGCAGATCGTTCAGATCCCAGAAGTGGCTGACAAATATCCATAAGATGAAGAAGTAGCGCAGGAAATCGATGCAATTTCCCTTTTTAACAAGCTGAAGAGACTCCTCGCTGAGCAATGGTTTCATCGAAGCATTACGATTTTAGTCACAATACCCTCTTTACCATCCTGATCGGAAGCCAGTACAAAGTAAACGCCCGATGCCGCACGATCGCCCGAACGGTTGCGCCCATTCCACGTAAACTGTCCGCCGGTGGAAGTTCCTTCGTATACCAGTTCACCGCTAACGTTGATAATCTTCACATCCGTATCGCGTTTCAATCCGGTAACGGTAATTACACCTGTATAGCCCGAGCGAACCGGATTTGGATAAGCATATACATTCGATTCCTCGAAGCTGTCTGCCCCTTCGGTAGCATCGCCCTGATACGAAACTAATCCCTTATCGGTACCGATATAAACCTTACCCGAAGTTGGGTGAATGGCGATAGAAGTAATCGTATTATCAATCAGCGGACTATTCTCCTTGGTGAAATGTTCTAAGGTTTCGAGGCCATCCGGACTCACCAGATAAAGCCCGTTGCTGCCTGTGCCAATCCATTTGCGGTTGGCGCCATCTACTGCAATCGCAGTAATATTATCGCTGGCCAAAAGGAAGTCAGCCAGATTCGTTCCATCATTACGAGGTACTTTAATCTGCGTACAGTTATAGCCAGACTCAAAGAATCGGTTATTATTATAAAGTACAATCGGCCCCTGAGCCGTACCAATCCAGATAGCTCCGTCCTGATCCTCCACGATACAGTTCACTCCCTTATGCGACAGCTGCGTACCATCCTGATTAATAAAATTGGTTACAAACTTATGCGTATCATCTGTAGAAAGATCGATAGTTCCGTTATAATCCAGACAGAACACACCATAATCGTTTTCAAGAGCAGAAATTGCCCAAAGACGACCATAGCGGTCGAACATACACTCCTTAAAGAAGGTAGGATGATTGAGTGCCGGAAACGACAAAGCACGCCAGGTACCATCATTCTTCATTACCTGAATAGCCTGATCAGTTGTACAATTCAGCATCCACAGATTGTTATTATGGTCATACGCCATTCCACCCAAACGCACATATTCTTTCATTGCATTCGGATCGTTTGGCAAAGCACTTACAATAGTACTGTTATCATAATTATATAACTCCACGAATTCACCGTCATAAAACTCATACAATCCCTGACCGAAAGAAGTCGCAAAGTGACGTCGCTCATCTGTAGGGTCCTGAACCACGTGAATTATATCCTTATAACGGATACCCGTGGTTTGCCAGATATCATCATCCTGAAAGTAGCTCCATTCGTTATCATCGAACATCATAATAGTTCCGTCACGCTGATAAGCACGGTTTCCTACTCCACCTCCAGAGATAAGCACCCGGTCACCCTCCAGTGTAATATCATAGATATAATTGCGTTTCGGACTATTGGGAGTTACAGAAGACACTTCGTTGGTAAATTCGCGCGTATCGGTATTGAATCGCAAACCTCTTAAGCCATTGCTTTTACAAGATGCCCAGTAAATGCCGTTTTCAAACGCCATAGACGATAAACCCAGTCCCGGTTCAAGATAGTAGAGTCTGTCATTCTTATCCCATACGATCAAAGCTCCATCAGTTCCCGCCAGCAGTTTATCATTATACGTATTCATAAACGCATAATTACCACCAATAACCTGTCCGCTGCTGAAATCCGTTAAATCGATGCGATAAATCCCCATTCCCTGGCGATTACCAATCAAGGCATCATCATAAATATTCAGCTTCTTATAGATGACGCGAGAAATCCATCTCCAGTTGTTCATATCCAAAAGATTGTCTGTTAACAACCCCGTATACAAACCATCAGAAGTAGCCGCATAAATCTGATTACCCTCTACGGCACAATCATTTACATTCGTATTAAAAGTATATGTGTTCGAAATCTCACGTTTCTTCAGGTTGATGCTCACAATACCGAAAGCCGTAGACAGATAAGCAAAATCACCTTCACAAGAGATACCGTTAATGGTCTTATCCTGCGTCATATTCTTCTCCATATAATCCGGCAGGTTATAAACATCCCTGTCATTCACCAGCAAATCGATATTCCCGTTAGTATACACGATTACCAGTGTCTTATTGGGTTTGCTATAGAGAATGTCCGCAATATCCGTATCGTTCAACTGATTATCTTTCCAGTAGGTATGAATCGTCTGATCCTCTTTATCGTAAGAGAATAAACCGCCATTGCCCAGCGCATAAATGATATCTCCCGCAGGCTCGGCCCGCAGCACATTATGATAAGAAAGATAACTTTGCCAGCTGCCGATAGCGTGCTGTGCAACCATGGAAGGGAAGAATATTGTAAATAAAAGAAGTATGCTGAATAGTCTTTTCATACGTTTGAAAGCAATTAAAAAAGGCATACAGAACCACTCTGTACGCCTTTTTAATAACTATTTATTCACTTGTTTATTGTGTGAAATTGAGGAATTTAGATAATTTACTAACCGCTCTTGCGCGATGGCTGATCTGGTTCTTCTTCTCCTCGCCCAGTTCGGCAAAAGTTTCCGTCTCTCCTTCGGGAATAAACACCGGATCATAACCAAAGCCACTACCACCCCGTTTCTCCTTAATGATCTCGCCATCAACGATTCCTTCGAACAAATACTCTTTATTATCAAGGATCAGGGCAATCACCGTACGGAAACGCGCCTTACGGTTTTCTTTCCCCTGAAGTTCTGCTAAAAGCTTCTTCATATTACCTTCTGAATCGTGAGCCACACCTGCATAACGGGCCGAATAAACCCCGGGTGCACCATTCAGTGCCTCAACTTCAAGTCCGGTATCATCGGCAAAGCAATCGCAATGATAGCGTTCGTGAATGTAACGTGCCTTCATCAGCGCATTACCTTCCAGCGTGTCGGCCGTTTCCGGAATATCATCGGTACAGCCCACATCATTCAGGCTAAGTAGTTGTACCTCATCGCCAAGAATAGCAGAAACCTCCTGCAACTTATGCGCATTGTTTGTAGCAAATACGAGTTTCTTTTTCATCTCTTTTATATGTTATATAACTTGTTTAAAAATCGTTTCTTTTGGTAAAGCAAAGATAGGACATATTCCTTCAAGAATAAATGTAATGCCTTGGCTATTAATTAATAAAAATGAAATACGACTTATGTAAATAACTCATACATTTGCAATGTTAAGTTAAAACACAATTATTAATTAAATCTTAAGTAAAAATGAAATTAAACTATTTATCAGCAGGGGTATTACTGACTGCCCTTTGCCTCAGTTCGTGCTCAAATGAAGACACACCAAAAGAAATCAATTCGGGCGCAGTTCGATTTAATGCATCAATCACATCGCAAACACGGATTGACGGGTGGGGCGGAGAAAGCGTCGGTCTTTATATGCTCGATAACGATGCCGATTTCTCTCCTATAGTTGAGAATAAAGAATATACTGTAAGTGCCAATGGTGACTTAACCGCTAAAAACGGAACAGATATCTATTATCCTACTGATGGAAGCGAAGTAAAATTTACTGCTTATTATCCTTACACTCAACTTACTGAACATAAATATAAAGTAGATTTAAGCGATGCATCAGTTGAAGATCACGACCTGATTTATGCAACATCAGGCAGAAGCTATAATCAGGAACAGAACGAAACTGTTAATCTTGCATTTGCTCATCAGCTTGCTAAACTTTCTCTTTCACTTCAGGATGCAGAAGGTACATCAATCGTAGATTTCACTGCCACAATCAATCGCCCTGTAAAAGCTGATTTCGACTTGAAAGATGCATCTCTTGCAGTAAATGAAGCTTCTGTGGCTAAACTTAATATGGCTATTTCTTCTTCAACAGCTTCTGCATTGGTAGTACCAGGTAGCTATGGTAGCATTGCTTTTGTATACGAAGGTAAATCTTATACATGGGATATGTCAGAGATCGAAATGCTGTCGGGAAAAAACATGAGCTTCACGCTTAAGTTGATTGAAACTGAAGAGCCTGAAAACCAGGTAGATGTAGTTGGTATGGCTACGATCGAAGGTTGGGATGAAGTACCCGGAGGTGAAATCGATCTAAACGAAGATACAGATGAAGGTGATAACGAAGGTGGTGATGATACTACAGTAAATCCTTTTACAAGTAATATTGCATTACCAACAAACCCTACTGCTGCTGTTCAGACTAATGCTTACGGTGGTATTATTAAGATTGATGGCGTTGAGTACTCATGTTTAAAATTAGGTACTGGTTCTAGTGCTGGTAAATTCGAAACTGCTGTAATTGGAGCAGGTAAAACAAAAGTTACTTTCTATGCTTATGCATGGACAAATACAACAAGTATATTAACAGTCTCAACATCTGAAGATAATACTATGGATTTTACCCTTGAATCAAATACAGGTGCATCTGGCTCATCACCTTATTCTATTGCTAATCCAGCTAATGGTTATATTGCCTATACATTTGATCTTCAAAATGTGACAGAAGAAACTACTCTTACATTTGAAACTTCAGGTTCTGGTAAACGTGCGATTATCTTTGGCGTAAACGTTGAGTAATCAGCCCATTTTTTAAATAAAACAATTTAGATATCGTAAAGTCGGTTTTATATACTACTTTACGATATCTTTGTCTCCATAAAACAACTCTCAAATTAATGAAACGATTTATTTACAGTTCTATACTCCTGGTTCTTATTTTGTCATCTTGCAGAAACACTGAATCTTCACAGTTTATACCTGAAGGCCGGAGTGAAGTATGCTTCACTTCGCAAGTATCCTATTTACCACAATCAAGAGCAATAGATAATTACTGGGAAGTAAATGATAAGATAGGGGTATATATGAAACAGGCCGGATTGCAGTTATCTGCCAGTTCGGTAATAGATGAATCGTCAAATATTGAATACATTACTACTCTCGGAAATGGCAATTTCCTTGCCTCACAACAACCCATTTACTTTCCTGAAGATGATTCTAAAGTCGATTTTATCGCCTATTACCCACATATTAATTTAGCTAATCCATTTATTTATCCTGTTGATTTATCAGATCAGTCAGACTTACCTGCTATCGATTTGCTTTATTCAGATAATGTAAAAGATGCTGAGAGACAATCTGAAGCTATTAATCTGGCTTTTACCCATCAGCTTAGCCGACTTACCATTCGCATTAATGCTACGTCGGGAGAACTCTATCCGTTAACATTAAAACTGGATAAGATTCCTGTAAAGGCAGACTTTCATTTAGCAGATGGTTCGTTTACCTATAGCTCTGACCAGGAAGAAATAGTTTATCTGAATACGACACACAATGGCTCTAACGCTGTATCTGAAGCTTTACTATTGCCTTCTGAAGAACCTAAAGATATAACTCTTTTAGTTGAATATAACGGTAAAACTTATTTTAAAGTATTGACATTTACCTCCCTGAAGAGTGGTAAGAATTACACCTTTACCTTATCTCTTGATGGGCAAATTATAGATGATGAAGCCGATTATGAACGTTACACAGAGACGCCGGTAATTACTCCTGCGATGTTCGAAGATGATGATTTACTTTATGTCATTCACGATATGCCGAACATTAAATATCCGGGAACGAATGTAGCAGTCCGAAACTATAGTATGCTGTTTAGTAAAGACTTGCGCTTTGCCTACTGGGTGGCATATCCTTTATACAATGCTTGTACCGGAAGCTCTGGCCGAACAAATGCATGGGCATATGATCCTGTTATTCCAATAGCCTATCAGGCTAATTTATCGAGTGGTTTTGGTAACAGCTATGATCGCGGACATCAGATTCCGAGTGGCGACCGTACAAGCGATAAAGAAACCAATCGCACTACATTCTATTATAGCAACATGACTCCACAGTTAGGTAAGGGAATGAATCAGGGAATTTGGGCGAATCTTGAAAATGAAGTACGCAGCTGGATGAGTGATACCGATACTGTGTTTGTGGTTACCGGTGCCATGCCGCCAGTTGATGGTAATATTGTCCGTTATAAAGAAATGGCTGTACCTGAATATTACTTCAAAGCATTGGCAAGGAAGCGTAACGGTGATACCGAATTCACTACAATAGCGTTTGTATTAGAGAATATCTACTATTCGAATACCAACTTTATGAACTATGCAATATCTGTGAAAGAGCTCGAAGAGATGACCGAGTTTGAGTTCTTCCCAAGTATTAGTAAGAATATAAAAGCCACGCTCGATAAGAGTAAATGGAATTAAAAAGAAAATGCCTCGTGAAACCAATCACGAGGCATTTTAATATCTAATATACAAGAGATTATATTACTTCACCTTAATCCTGTCGAATCCTTCTCCATATACACCGATAACGAAACTCTGCGATACGAACGCATTAGGATCTACGTCTTTAATCAATCGGAAGATGTCTACTGATTGTCTTTTCGATGCAAGCACTACCAGTACTTTTACATCACTCTGACTATACCAGCCGGTACCATCGAGCATGGTTACACCACGATGAGTTTCTTTGGTAATGCGGTCGGCAATCTGCGCGTATTCTTTCGAAAAGATGAGGAACTGTACCGAACGGCGGGCGCTCATCATAATGTAATCGAGTACGAAACCGATGATGAAAAGGGTTACGAAGCCAAAGATTACACGCTTCCAGTCGTGGAAAATAAAGTAACAAGAGGTAATGATGAATACGTCGCAAATCATAATCATGCGACCCATCGTTACGTCTTTGTATTTGTTTACGATAGCTGCAATGATATCTGTACCACCTGTACTACCATTACAATTGAATACGATTCCCAGACCTACCCCGCACATAGCAGCTCCGATAAGGCAAGCCATGAAGTCCTGATTCTCACCAAGCACTAATGGAGGAATACCATCAGGACCGTTGATGACTTTCTGCAGAAACCACAGAAGGAAGGTCAGCATCACAATAGCGAAGCCGGTTTTAATACTAAAACGCGGGCCCAGTATTTTGATAGCAAAAGCCATCAACACCAGATTAATCAGGAAATAAGACCATTGGATAGGGAAACCGGTAGAGTACTGAATAATCGCACTGATACCGGTGGTACCTCCCGTGGTAATTTCATAAGGAATTAAGAAAGCAGCCCATCCCAAAGAATAGGTGAAAAGTCCGACAGTGATAAAGAGATAATCTCTCATCTCTCTAAACACTTCGGTTTTTGTCATTTTGTACATATATGCGTGTTAGATTACAATATTTACAATCTTCTTCGGAACAATAATGATCTTCTTAGGAGTTTTGCCTTCAATCCATTTCTCTGCACGTTCATCCGAAAGAACTGCTGCCTGGATAGTGTCGTTTGCTGCATCTACCGGGAATTCCATTGTGAAGCGCGCTTTACCATTGAATGAGATGGTGTAGTTGATTGCGTCTTCTTTCAGGTATTCTTCGTTGAATGCCGGCCACTGTGCATCGCAGATGGTGGTCTCATGACCAAGCTTGTGCCACAACTCTTCGCTGATATGAGGGGCAAATGGAGAAAGCGTAATCAATAGCTGCTCAAGTACCTCTTTCTTGCTGCATTTCAGTGCAGAAAGCTCGTTGGTACAGATCATGAATGCACTTACCGATGTATTGTAAGAGAACTGCTCGATGTCGCCGGTTACTTTCTTAATCAGTTTGTGCAGCGATTTCAGCTCTTCTTTTGTTGCAGGTTCGTCAACTACGATATATTCACCGTTGCGGCTGTAGAACAACGACCAGAACTTGCGAAGGAAGCGGTGTACACCGTCAATACCGTTGGTATCCCATGGTTTTGACTGCTCCAATGGGCCAAGGAACATTTCGTACATACGAAGTGTATCGGCACCATACTTATCAACAATCATATCCGGATTTACCACATTGTACATCGATTTACTCATCTTTTCAACAGCCCATCCGCAGATGTATTTTCCATCTTCAAGAATGAATTCAGCGTTAGCATAGTCAGGACGCCATGCTTTGAAAGCCTCAATGTCAAGGATATCATTCGATACGATGTTCACATCCACATGGATCTGAGTCGTTTCGTACTGATCTTTCAGGTGATAAGAAACGAATGTATTGGTATCTTTAATGCGATACACAAAATTACTGCGTCCCTGAATCATTCCCTGGTTTACCAACTTTTGGAATGGCTCTTCTACTACCGATACGTTGATATCGTGAAGGAATTTGTTCCAGTAACGTGAGTAGATCAGGTGACCTGTAGCATGTTCAGTACCACCAACATATAAATCTACATTTCTCCAGTACTGGTCTACTTCAGGAGCTACCAGTTCTTTATTGTTGTGCGGATCCATGTAGCGCAGATAGTAAGCTGAAGAACCTGCAAAACCAGGCATAGTATTCAGTTCCAGCGGGAAGATGGTTACGTTATCGATCTTGCTATTTTCTACTACCTGATTATTTACTGTATCCCATGCCCATTTCTTAGCGTGACCCAACGGAGGTTCACCCGATGCGGTAGGAAGGAATTTCTCAACTTCAGGAAGTTCGATAGGCAAGTAAGCAGCATCTACAGCGTAAGGCATTCCGTCTTTGTAGTAGATTGGGAATGGTTCGCCCCAGTAACGCTGACGAGAGAAGATGGCATCGCGCAGGCGGAAGTTGATCTTCACACGGCCAAGGCCAGTCTCTTTGATATATTCTTTTGTTTTAGCAATCGCTTCTTTTACGGTTAATCCGTTCAATACCAGACCACCTTCTTCGGTTCCCGGGCGAGGTGAGTTCATCATGATACCTTCTTTGGCATCGAAGCTTTCTTCGCTTACGTCACAACCTTCGATCAATGGACGAATCTCTAAACCGAAATGTTTTGCAAAAGCGTAGTCACGTGCATCGTGTGCAGGAACAGCCATAATTGCACCGGTACCATAACCAGCAAGTACATAGTCACTGATCCAAACCGGAATAGCTTCTTTTGTCAGCGGATTGATGGCATAGCTACCCGAGAAAACACCGCTTACGCTGCGGTCTGCAATACGTTCGCGTTCTGTACGCTTTTTCGTACGTTCCAGGTAAGCATCAACTTCTGCCTTCTGTTCAGGAGTAGTCAATTGTGCTACCAGTTCACTTTCAGGGGCAAGTACCATGAAAGTTACACCAAACACTGTATCGGCACGAGTAGTAAAGATGGTGAATTCGATATCAGAATCTTTCACATTGAATTGCATCTCTGCACCTTCGCTACGGCCAATCCAGTTGCGCTGAGTTTCTTTTAGCGATTCGCTCCAGTCAACCGAATCAAGTCCGTCGAGCAGACGCTGTGCATAAGCCGACACACGAAGACACCACTGACGCATTACTTTCTGTACCACAGGATGTCCGCCACGTTCACTCACACCGTCAACCACTTCATCGTTGGCCAGTACGGTACCCAGTTCAGGACACCAGTTTACCATGGTGTTGCCCAGATAAGCGATACGATAGTTCATCAAAGTCTCCTGCTGTTCTTTATCGCTCATGGCTTTCCACTCATCAGCAGTAAAGTTCAGTTCTTCGCTGAAAGCAGCTGTCAGTCCTTCAGTTCCTTTTGTTTCGAAGGCAGCGATCAGTTCGCTTACAGGGCGTGCAGCTTTCGCTTCGTTGCAGTAATAACTTTCGAACATCTGGATGAAAGCCCACTGTGTCCAGTGGTAATATGATGGGTCGCAAGTGCGGATTTCACGGCTCCAGTCAAAGCAGAAACCAATCTTATCCAACTGCTCGCGATAGCGGTCGATATTGTTTACGGTAGTTATCGCCGGATGTTGTCCGGTCTGGATGGCATACTGTTCAGCCGGAAGTCCGTAAGCATCGTATCCCATAGGGTTCAACACATTGAAGCCGCACTGACGTTTGTAACGTGCATAGATATCCGAAGCGATATAGCCCAGCGGATGTCCCACGTGCAAACCTGCTCCCGATGGATAAGGGAACATATTGAGTACATAAAATTTCTCTTTCGAAGGATCCTCTTTCACCTCGTAAGTATGGTCCTCAGTCCATCGCTTTTGCCACTTCTTTTCAATCTCTCTGAAATTATATTCCATAGCGATAATCCTTTTGTTTATAGTGATTTATATTTGTCTATCTGATAATTTCGGCAAAAATACATCAATATTTTCAGATAATATCTGCAAAGAACTAAAAACTACGGTTCAGATACCCTTGTTTAAGGTTATTTCAACAACTCTTTTCGTGCTTTTCAAACAGTTTCTCTCCTAAATTACCTTTAATGAAGCATCGATGTGCGTCACAACTTATTACAAATAGTCATTTTTATGGTTTTTTACACGTTGTGAAACAAAAATAATCCTGAAGATGTTTTAAATGTGTATTATAGTTAATAAAAAGCGATTCAGTAACTTATGAAGAATTCAGATTTTGCAAAGGGGCATTTGCTGATGTTTATTGCCACCGTATTTTTCAGTCTTAATTTTATTGTACTGAAATACTTAATGCCGGCATGGATGACAGGTTACGATGCCACTTTCTTCCGCATCTGCGGTGGTTGTCTGCTTTTCTGGATTACTTCATTTTTCGTAAAGAACACCCCTATCGATAAATCAGATAGGATGATGGTATTTTTAGGCGGTATTTTAGGTTTATTTCCTTTCATGGTGTTCTTTAACATGGCCATCCAATACAGTTCAGTAATCGACGTTTCGATTATCATGACTACACCCCCGGTATTGGTAGCTATCATATCGATTATTATCGATAAAACCCGCATTTCCTTCTGGAACGCAGTGGGAATATTTCTCTCCATTGGCGGAGCGGTATTTCTAATCCTCATTGGCCGCACCCATCAGGGCGAAGGTCGTGATATGCTGGGCAATATCTTTGCTATAATCAGTTCTATCGCCTACTCTTTCTATCTGATATCCATGCGAAAATGTTCGACAAAATACAATGCGGTATCACTGATGCGGTGGGTATTTCTGGCCGGAAGTATTGGTGCTATTCCATTAGGCATCATCTTTTTAGGTAAGGCACATATTATGCATCACCCAAGTACGATACCTGTTTTGTTGCTGTTGTTCGTTATCTTCTTCCCTTCATTCCTTTCATTTCTGCTGATGCCTCAGGCCATCAAACGTATCGGTCATCAGTTGGTATCGATGTATCAGGATCTGATTCCTGTGCTGGCCACCATTCTGGCCATCGCTTTCAAGATGGATAAACTTTTCTGGGATCAGCCAGTGGCTATCGCTATCATTCTTCTCGGAGTATTTATTAGTTCGAGAACGGTGAAGAAAGAACAGTTTACACCGGAAGTGAAATCTTGAATCAAACTTTTATCTATCTTTGTTTATAACTAAATAAGATCAGATTTATGAATATGAAAGTAGATAAAAAGCAACCTTCAGTTTTTCTAAAAATGCTGGAAGATAAGAAGGCCATTCGCAAATGTATTCATGAAAGAGGCGATATTAAAAAGCTTGCAAAAGAGCGAAATATTAAATTTGCAACTCCTTTATAAGCTCGTTTTTATAATAAGAAATCATCCCCGACTAACAAACTAAACTCTGTTAATCAGGGATG
>CAMTOS010000060.1 GCA_947074195.1 uncultured Bacteroides sp. | reverse complement strand
TTACAGCGATTTGCTGATCTCTTCGATGTAATTAAGTATCTCCTTTCTGCCAAGTCGGTTGCTTGCAGAAGATACAAAATAGGGAGGAAGTTCTTCCCACTGCTTTTTTAGCTCGCTAAGATAATTGTTGATGTTATTGCCAAGCTTGCCGCCTTTCAACTTATCGGCTTTAGTAAAGATGATAGAGAAAGGAACACCATTCTCACCTAACCATTCCATAAACTCAAGATCAATTTTCTGTGGTTCAAGACGGCTGTCGATCAATACAAACAGGTTGGTCATCTGCTCGCGTTCCAGAATATAATTCTCGATTACATTCTTGATTTGTTCTTGTCCCTTGTGGCCACGTTTGGCATAACCATAACCGGGAAGATCGACGATATACCAGTTGTTGTTAATCAGAAAATGATTGATAAGCATTGTCTTACCGGGCGTAGACGAAGTCATAGCTAAACCATTTCTACCGGTAAGCATATTAATAAGACTCGATTTACCCACATTGGAACGACCGATAAATGCATATTCAGGGAAATTATCCTTTGGGCATTTCTTTACATCGGTATTGCTAATTACGAATTCGGCACTTTTTATTTCCATAAAGGTAGTTTGTTTAAATGTTTCTTGAATGAAAGCAAATATAGTCCTGCAAAGGTAAGGACTCCATTCAACATTAACAATTCATAGCCGAATTTATATTGGTATTTATAGAATACCCACTGGTCGATGCCATAACAAATGATGGGCGAAGCAACGGCTATGTAGGGTACAAAACGGTCGATGGTGTCTTTTTGAGTAATTAGTCCGAAAGCAAACATGCCCAATAATGGCCCGTAAGTGTAAGAGGCAATCATATAAATGGCATCGATGATACTCTGGTTATCGAACAATTTTACTACACAGATGCAGCCGATCAGAATTATCGACATCAGAATATGTATTTTCTTGCGGATAGAGTTGGCTTGTTCATCAGTTTTGCTTCCGGTATCGAGAAGGTCGATGCAAACACTGGTCGTCATGGCTGTAAGCGATGAATCGGAACTACTGAACGCAGCGGCAATAATACCGATAGTAAATAAAACCAGCACCGCTTGTCCCAGGTAACCTTGTGTGGCGAACATCGGCAGAATATCATCGTTTACCCCCGGAAGAGCAATATTCATTTGTCCCGAAAGGAGAATGAGCAGGATGCCCAGACAAAGAAACAGGAAGTTCAGTGGAACAAATGAGAAACCGTAGCAATACATGTTTTTCTGTGCATCGCGAAGATTTCGACAGGTCAGGTTTTTCTGCATCATATCCTGATCCAGTCCCGTCATCACGATGACAATAAATATACCGCTAAAGAATTGTTTAAAGAAGTTTTGGCGCGATACCCAGTCATCAAATACAAAAATGCGCGAGTATGGCGTAGAATCTATGGTTTGCCACACCGACAAGCCTTTAAAATCGAGTTGCTGCACCACAAAACCGATAATGCAAATCAGCGTGATAACCAGGCAAAGCGTTTGCAGGGCATCGGTCCAGACAATGGTTTTAATCCCGCTGGTATGGGTATAAATCCATACCGCAATCACCGATCCGGCCGCAATTACGGCAAACGGAATGCCCCAGGGAGCAAAAACGTAGGTGTGTAATATGAGACAAACCAGATAGAGTCGGGCGGCAGTGCCCAACATTCGGGAAAGTAAAAAGAAAAATGAACCGGTTTTATAGGAATAAGGCCCCAGACGCTGACCCAGGAAACCATAAATACTGATCAGATTGAGACGATAATACAGCGGTAAAAGCACATGTGCCACCACCAGATAGCCAAAGAAAAAACCGAAGACCGTCTGCATATAGGTCATATCCATGTGGCGAACCATGCCCGGAACCGATACAAACGTAACGCCCGAAATGCTGGTACCAATCATACCAAACGCCAGAACAAACCAGGGAGACTTATTCTCACCACGAAAGAAAGCAGCGTTAGTTTTGCCTTCTTTGCCACGCCCGGTGAGCTTTGCGATGAGTAGTAAAATCGCGAAATAGCCAATAATAGTCAGTAGAATTATCATAGCGGGCAAATATACGATTTATTTGAGATTCACATCTCTAAACATAAATATTACTTATCTTTGTGCAATTGACAGTAAGATTTTGAAGAGATAATATGAGCCAACAATATCCGTCGCAGCTTTTAGAGAAAGCGATTAATGAATTTGCAAAACTTCCCGGAATTGGCCGGAAAACAGCCTTACGACTGGTTTTGCATCTTCTGAGACAGGAAACAAATGCTGTGGAGCAATTTGGCAATGCCATTGTTACACTGAAAAAAGAGGTAAAATACTGTAAAGTATGCCACAATATATCCGATACGGACATTTGCCAGATCTGTGCGAATCCGGCACGCGATACTTCAACGGTTTGTGTGGTAGAGAACATTCGCGATGTAATGGTGGTCGAAGCTACACAGCAATTCCGTGGTTTGTACCATGTATTAGGTGGTGTAATATCGCCCATGGATGGTATCGGGCCAAATGATTTGCAGATCGAAAGTCTGGTGGAACGTGTAAAAGGTGGTGATGTAAAAGAGGTGATCTTTGCCCTGAGCACCACCATGGAAGGTGATACCACGAACTTTTATATTTTCCGTAAATTAGAGAAACTTCCGGTGAAGTTGAGCGTTCTGGCAAGAGGCGTTTCTATTGGTGATGAATTAGAATACACCGATGAAGTGACTTTAGGCAGAAGTATTGTGAACCGCACACCTTTTACCGGTAGTGTATAAATAACAGATTTGAAAATTAATATGAAGAATAAAATAAAGAATACTGTACTGCTTCTCGGAGTGTCATTTGTGTTTTTCTGGGCAGTAGCTGTGGTATTGGTTATACTTGGCGAAACAGATGTGTTTGCTACCGGATTATATGCTACGGATGAGCGAATGGCTTATATGCTGAATTCTGTCTGCATCATTTTAACAGCGGTATGCATTCCCATTCCATTAAAACTGTTTCAGGTGATATTAAAAAGATTTATCGATAAACTTTCTTTTCCTGCTGCATTACGAAATTATGTCATATTTAATATCTTGCGACTGGTAATCATCTTTATTCCCGTTTACTTCGGGTTTATTGTTTACTATCTGGTGCTCGAAAAGACAGGATATTTCTGTGCCATCATCGGCTTGATAGCTTCTTTGTTTTGCGCACCAGGCAAGGAACGTTTACGAAGAGAATTGTATCTTACAGAACACGAAGAATGAAATTATCTGTTGTTATAGTAAATTATAATGTAAAGTTTTTCTTAGCCCAGTGTCTTCATTCACTCTTTAAGGCTACAGAAAAAGTTTCGACCGAGGTAATTGTGGTCGATAATGCCTCTACCGATGGTTCGGAGGCCTATATCACTCGCTTTTTTCCACAGGTAAAATATATCTATAACACAGAAAATGTGGGTTTTGGCCGTGCCAATAATCAGGCTATACGCTTGTGTTCCGGCGATTATATTCTTCTTCTGAACCCCGATACCATTCTTCCTGAAGACAATATTGACCAAGTGCTCGATTTCATGGATCAACATCCCGATTCCGGTGCTTGTGGCGTTCTGATGCGCTCGGGCGATGGTAAATTTCTGCCTGAATCAAAGCGCGGATATCCATCACCATCAGCCTCGTTTTGGCGACTCTCAGGGATGTACAGGATTTTCCCCGATAATCCTCGTTTCGATGGTTATTATCTTTCGCGATATGATATGAATGGAACTCATCAGGTACCGGTTCTGGCCGGCGCTTATATGATGATTCGTTCGGAAGCGTTCGATAAAAGCGGATTGTTCGATGAAGATTTCTTTATGTATGGTGAAGATATCGACTTATCTTGCCGCATAGAAAAGTCCGGTTATAAGAATTATTATCTGCCTTACCATATTCTGCATTATAAAGGCGAGAGCACCAAGAAGCTATCTTATAAATATGTGCATGTGTTTTACGAAGCCATGGAAATATTTTTCCGTAAGCATGGTGAAGGTTATAATCCGCTATCGCGCCTGCTGGTACATACGGGCATTAAGATGCAATGCGGTATAAAACTGCTGGCCGTGGCCTCGCGAAAAGGTTTGGCTCATTTTGTAACTGTAAAAGAGAAAGAGCCCCGTTTCATCATCTTTGCACACGATGACCATATAGATAGCATCAGAAAAATATTGAAAAAGAACCATCTGGAAGGTCCGCACCATTTTGTTGTTTCCAATGAACGGTCGGCTACAAAAGGACACGATATGGTTATTCCCGGCAATCATGGCTTTACTCATGTGGTTTATGATAGCACTACATTTTCATATCGTAAAATGCTTTCATTGATTTCTGATGATGCGTTCAAAGGGTATCAACTGGGGATTTATCATCCCTCGCACCATGTTTTAGTAACTCCGGGAAAGAATTATCAATAATATTCAGTTAGAGTAGTTTTTATGAATAAGAATTTTCTTGCAAATGATCTTATTTATCTTCGTGCCGCAGAGCCTGAAGATCTTGATATAATGTACAGGATGGAGAATGATCCTGAACAATGGGATGTTGCCAGTTTCACAGTTCCTTATTCCCGCTATACCTTAAAACAATATATTGCCGATTCGCAAAACGATATGTTTGCCGATAAACAGCTAAGGCTTATGGTAGTATCAAAAAAAGAGAATAGGGTAATCGGTACAGTCGATTTGACTGATTTCTCGCCTCTGCATAACCGCGCGGCTATTGGTATAGGCATCTTAAAAGAATATCAGAATAAAGGATTCGGTAAGATGGCTCTTGAATTACTTTGTGAATATGCCTTCGGGTTTTTACGTGTACATCAGTTGTATGCACATGTGGCTTTTACAAACATAAATAGTAAAAAGCTGTTTATGTCGCTCGGGTTCGAACATACGGCAACACTAAAAAACTGGCTTCGGGTAGATAAGGGGTATGAAGATGTATTGTTTTTCCAGAAGATAAACAATAAAAGTGAAGTTTAATTCATTAATGGTATCTGTGGGAAGCGTGCCCAGGTATTGTATTTTCCACCTTGCATACAAAGCACTTCTTTCCACATCTCTGAAGTCTCTATATTGAGCAGGCAATTATAGTTTTCCTGTCCTACAATCCAGGTATTTTCCTCGATTTCATGCTTTAGTTGTTCTTCATCCCAACCGGAATAACCCACAAAAAAGCGGATCTTATCAATAAAATCATTCCCCTGAAGTATATATTTTTTGATAGAATTAAAATCTCCGTTCAGATAGAGATTTGTATCGACTTGTAGGGCACCGGGAATATTGGGTATAGTATGAAGAAAGAAGAGTGTGTCGTTGGCTACCGGACCACCGCGATAAAGAGGAATATCTTCTAAATACTGGAATTCTTTAATGACTTCATTCAAAAGCAAGGGATGCTTTTTGTTGAGCACAAGCCCCATGCTGCCATCGTCAGAATGTTCGATAAGCAGGATTACCGAACGGCCGAATATCTCATCACAAAGAAAAGGTTCTGAAATCAGAATCTTTCCTTGTGACGGTGAAATATCATTAGACCGTATTCTAAACAGATCAGCATTGTTTGGATTCATGCCTAAATATAACTAAAGATTTATTTAGGAACAAATAATCCATCTACTTTTGTTCAAATAAAAAGTAATTTATTTTATGGAATGATTTTTTGCGAAACACGCCATGCGCTCATCTAACTGGTCATACTGGTGCTCTTTAATGAATGATGTACAGGCGCGAAGTCCTTGCTGATTGCTGCCTGTAGTTGCCAGTGAAATGGCGCTTACACCATAGTACATCAGTTCTTTAGCCAGTTCGCTGCTGCTCATTCCCGGATAGCCAATAGTGAAATAGAAGCCATCGGCTACGGGTAATTCCATATCTTTATCGTAAACCAGCGTGAAGCCGTGTTTCAGGAAAATCTCTTTTAATTTTTGAGCACGATGACCGTATATTTTAACTTCATCGACAAAGTTATAAGTCCCGTCGGCAGCTGCTTTCAGCATGGCCATGAGTGCATATTGAGCCGAGTGGCTGGTGCCGGATGACAAGGCATAAAGCACACGGTGTACGAATACAGAACCAAAAGTACCTGTACCACCATAACGATGCATTAACCCCGGATAAGAGCGGTGATAGAGTTTATCTGAAATACAGGTTACACCAATGCGCTGACCTGCATAACTAAATGCTTTAGAACCGGAAATCAGTAAGACATAATTATCCGTATAGTGTGAAACAGAAGGCTGGTAAGGCGCCTCGAAAGGTTTGCTCAGATCTTTACGGAAATCCATGGCAAAGTAAGCCAGATCTTCGAGCACGATAACATCATATTGTGTAGCCAGTTGGCCAATGATTTTCAATTCTTCTTCCTGCAGGCAAATCCAGCATGGATTGTTGGGGTTAGAATATACGATGGCCGAGATATTTCCTTTAGCAAGGAAGCTTTCGAGTTTATCTTTAAGTTTATCACCACGGTATTTATAAACATCAAAAGTTTCATATTTTTCTCCCATAACAATCAGCTGTTGCTTTTGTACAGGGAACCCCGGGTCGATAAATAAAATTGTATCGCGCTTCTCATCGATCTGACTGCACGTGAGAAATGCAGCATATGAACCCTGCATAGAACCTGTTACAGGAACACATCCTTCAGGACTAAGATCATTATCGATATAGGCTTTGATAAAACGGGATGCCTGCTTTTTAAGCTCCGGGAAGCCGTTGATGTCGGGATAGATGCTTGCCACACCGTTTTGAAGTGCCTCGATTTCGGCTTTAACACCAATATCAGATGGCGGCAATCCGGGAACACCCATTTCCATCTTTATAAATTCAATGCCCGAAGCTGTTTCGGCCTGAGCTGCAATAGCCTTTACTTCGCGAATGGTGGCTTTACCAAAGTCGTTTATACCAAAAGCTTCAATCGCTTCATCGATAAGCTGTTTTTCAATTGGAGTCTTTTCCATAAATAGTATGTCTGGTTAATAGGATTTTTCACAAAGATAGAAGATGAATTCAGTATATCACTCTCCGAAGATAAACATTTCAGAAGGGATGCTTCTTTTTAAGGTAAATAGTTGTACCTCCTTGCCGGTATAGATACCTTTTGTTTTGAGCGCCCATTCTACAGTTTTATAGGCCAGTTCCGGATGATTGTTGTCTTTGCTAAGATGGCACAACCAGATATAGCGAAGATTTTCATTGTAATTATCAGCCAGGAAATTGGCAGTATCGGCATTGCTCATATGACCGTTGGCCCCCATGATGCGGGCTTTGAGGTGTGCCGGATAAGAACCCATCCGGAGCATTTCTACATCATAATTGGCTTCGATAATGAGGTAATGTGCTTTGCAGATGTATTGTGCCGCAAGTGGAGTGATTTCGCCGAGGTCGGTAAGGAATGCAAAGATTCTGCCGTCAATCTCGATGCAATAGCCCACATTATCACTGCCATCATGAGGAACTTCGAAAGATTCGATTGTAAAATCGTGAAGTTGCATAGGCGTTTCTTTCTCGAGGTAGCGTACGCTGGTGCTAAGCTTCTCGGTAACGCAATAGCTTTTGTTAATTCCCTGATGAATTTTTGCTGTGGCATAAATCGGGATATTGATTTTCTCGCCTAAATGACCTACAGCTTTAATATGATCGGCATGATCGTGAGTAATAAATACTGCTTTTATAGAATCGAGCATGATATCGTGCTCTTTCAAAATCTTTTTAATGGATCGAATTCCAATACCGGCATCAATCAGAATTCCATATTTATCGGTTCCCAGATAATAACAGTTACCACTGCTTCCGCTACCCAGGCTTAAAAATTTTATCTTCATTCTCTCTTATGTAATGGCTGTTATGCAAAAATTGCCGTCTACTTTATGTTTAAAGCGACGGCAAATATAATAAATATAGAGGTTTTAGAATCTAAATCTTATTTCTTTTTATCCATAACCTGGGTTACTTTAGAGAAAATAAGCAATGCAATGGCTGCAATTAAACCGATACCGGCAAAATAGAACCAGATATAGTGGGCATTTGCACTTGCTGCAACCCATGCTTCGTGTGTTTCGAACAAATCGGGATCAGGACAATACTTAGTCAGCAACACCCCGGCAATACCGAATCCGAAGATCGACGAAAGGAAAGAGTGAAGGTGACTGAAACCTAAATACATGCCTTCTTCGCCTTTTGGAGCCTGTAAAGAGAAATACTCCAGATAGCGCGGGGATATGAAACATTCTGCCAAAGCCTGTATCACAATACCTGCAATCATCATCAGCGTAATATTGCTCATACCGGTGATGATGTCGTTGCCCATGATGTTACCGCAAGCCATTAACAACGCTGAAAAAGGGATAAGAAACATACCCACGTTCATTGAAGTAATTGCCGAACGTTTGGCCATGAGACGAGTGATGAAGCTAACACAGCAAACCACCACAAATGGGTTTACATTGGCTATCCATCCCGGTCTTGCTCCTTCGCCGGCAAGACGAATGACATATTTAGGCATGGTAGCATACAACTGTTGCTGAACCATCCAGAAACCTGTGATAATCAGGATAAGGATAAGTAAACGCCAGTTGGTCATGATCTTTACGAATCCCTGCATAATAGCGCTGAAACTCTTACCTTCGCCTGCATGATGTGCCGATTTATACATGAAGAATACGGCAATAAGGGCAAAAAGCGTCATCAATGCAGCAAAGTAGTTGATATAGATGTATGCTTGTTCACCAATGATATCGCGAAGAGGATCGATAATGGTTTTACCGGTAAATGCACCGATATTTACCATCATATAGAAAATAGAATATCCTTTGGCACGGGTTGCTTCTGTTGTTTCTTTGGCTACTGATGCCGAGATAATCGATTTAATGAACGAACCACCAATCATCAGCACGAACAGGATAGGAACGATAATCCATCTGGAAGAACTGTCGGTGAGTCCGTTGAAATGAGTCTTTAATCCGTATGATACCAAACCTGTCGATTCTAAAAGAGTAGGGAAGATACCTAAACCGAAATAACCGATGGTGAGGAGAAGAAAGGCAACAAGCATCGATTTACGGAAACCGATTTTGTCGGCATAAGCTCCCGAGAAAATGGGCAATAAATACAGACCACCCGAGAAAAGACCGGATATCATACTTGCTTCGAAGTCATTGAATCCTAAAATGTTTGATAAATAAAGCGTAAGAACAATGAATACTGCATAGTAGGACATTCTTTCTAAAAGCTCAACGGAATTGGCTACCCAAAAGGCTTTAGAATATTTTGTCGAAGTATTCGGGGAAATGTTTGGTGAAGTGTTGCTCATGATAAAAATATAAGTTTAAATGTTATTGCCCGCAAATATAGACCTTTTACTTATTCTGTCAAAATCTGTAATACTCTTATTACATGGAGTTTGTATGTGTTTGTGAAGATAAATTCAAATACCTGATATTGTTGCGCTTGTTTTGCTGAAATATTATTTATAAGGAAAAATTTAGATTATTTTCTATTTACTACTGAACAAACCGAATGCATGCTGCGTTATAATGTTGTGTTTTTCATAGTATTAGATATAAGATTAATTAAAGGAGATTGTACCGGCTTGTGATAAGTAAGTACGTCAAGAACAGTAGCGTCTGTTTTGTTGATAAATGTGTTGTTAAAGCACTGGCTAAGCGTAGCCGGTGCTTTAATATTTTACTATATATTGTTTATTCACAGAACATTATGGTAAAGTAAAATACAATAATCTGTTTCAAAGAGTTTCACCTTATATTAAGCCAAGGATAGATAAATTAGCATTTTTTAGTTTGTTACGAAAATTATTTGTAGGTTTGCAGACAGAGAATTAGGTAAAAGTGATAATAAAAATAGGTATTATCTTTAATTTTCTAAGCAATCATGCATTTAAACTGACAGAAATAAAATTGTGTCTGGTATCTTTTTTATAGTGTTTAATTTAAAATCATGACTCTGCTAACTATTCCTATATAAATAACCTGATAAAACTAACTCCTTTTGGATTATACTCTGATTTCTATATGAACCATTATATTGAACAAAGAGTCTTTAACCATATAGAGGATGATTTTTTGCTAGAACAATACTTCGACATAACTCACTGATTATTTTTAATTATACAGAGATGAAGAAGATTTTTTTATCTTGAATTGAAACTTTAATTATATTGAACTATGGTAGTAGACAGATTAGAAAACTTAGAAAAATATGCATCTTTAAACCCTCTTTTTGCACAGGCAATCAGTTTTTTGAAATCTCATGATTTAAATGCTCTTGATTTAGGTAAAATCGAACTTAGCGGATCAGATTTGGTCGTTAATATCGTTCAGACATCACCTAAGGCCAAAGAAGCTGCAAAACTTGAAACACATAACGCTTTTATCGATATTCAGATTCCTCTTTCAGGAGTCGAAGTAATGGGATATACTCCCGGTAAAGACTGTGTTCCTGCTGATGCTGCTTATGATGAAGTAAAAGACATCACATTCTTCGATGGTCTGGCTGATGATTATTTTGCAGTAAAACCAGGTATGTTTGCTATCTTCTTTCCACAAGATGGACATGCACCCGGTATTACAGAGACAGGAGTTAAGAAAGTAATTGTGAAAGTTAAAGCATAATCAATATCCTCTATATGGAAAAGACACTTAACCTGATAAAAAATGACCCTTGGTTGGAACCATTTGCTTCTGCGATTAACGGACGATATGCTAATGTTGTTGGCAAAATCGCAGATTTGACGAATAAAGGAAAATCATCTCTTTCTGATTTTGCATCTGGATACCTGTATTTCGGTTTGCATAAGACGGAAGATGGTTGGGTTTTTCGTGAATGGGCACCCAATGCTACTGAAATCTTTCTGATTGGTACATTTAATGACTGGAAAGAACAATCTTCTTTTAAGTTGAAAAAACTGAAGAATGGTATCTGGGAAATTAAACTACCGGCAGATGCTGTTAAGCACGAAGATTTGTACAAACTGAAAGTACGCTGGAATGGTGGTGAAGGTGAACGTATACCTGCATGGGCCACACGTGTGGTGCAGGATGAAAATACGCATATCTTCAGTTCTCAGGTTTGGGCTCCTGAAAAGCCTTATAAATTTAAAAAGAAAAGCTTTAAACCAAATACCGATCCTTTACTGATTTATGAATGCCATATAGGTATGGCTGAGAATGAAGAAAAGGTGGGTACATACAAAGAGTTTAAAGATAATATACTTCCGAGAATTGTGAAGGATGGCTATAATTGTATTCAGATTATGGCTATTCAGGAACATCCTTATTATGGTAGTTTTGGTTACCATGTTTCGAGTTTCTTTGCGGCAAGTTCCCGCTTCGGTACTCCTGATGAGCTGAAAGAATTGATTGATGCTGCACATAGTCAGGGCATCGCTGTGATTATGGATATTGTTCATTCGCATGCGGTTAAGAATGAGGTTGAAGGATTGGGCAATTTTGCCGGTGATCCTGATCAGTATTTCTATCCGGGTGCCAGACATGAACATCCGGCCTGGGATTCTCTTTGCTTTGATTACGGAAAGAATGAAGTGCTGCACTTCCTGCTTTCTAACTGTAAATACTGGCTCGAAGAATACAATTTCGATGGTTTCCGTTTCGATGGTGTAACTTCTATGTTATACTATAGCCACGGGTTGGGCGAAGGTTTCTCGAATTATGCCGATTACTATAATGGTCACGAAGATGATAATGCAATTTGTTATCTGACACTGGCCAACGTTTTGATTCATGAGGTGAAATCTCATGCCATTACTGTGGCCGAAGAGGTTTCGGGTATGCCCGGACTGGCTGCCAAGTTTGAAGATGGCGGTTATGGCTTCGACTACCGTATGGCTATGAATATTCCTGATTACTGGATTAAAGTAATTAAAGAAAAGATTGATGAAGACTGGAAGCCTTCGAGTATTTTCTGGGAAGTGACCAATCGCCGTAGTGATGAAAAAACAATCTCTTACGTAGAAAGTCATGATCAGGCTTTGGTAGGCGATAAAACGATTATCTTCCGTTTAATAGATGCTGATATGTACTGGCATATGCAGAAAGGGGATGAGAACTATGTGGTTCATCGTGGTATCGCATTGCATAAAATGATTCGTCTGATCACTGCATCGACTATTAATGGAGGTTATCTTAACTTTATGGGGAATGAATTCGGTCATCCGGAATGGATTGATTTTCCACGTGAAGGTAACGGATGGTCTTATAAATATGCACGTCGTCAATGGGATTTGGTCGATAATCAGAATCTGACATTCCATTATCTTGGAGATTTTGATAAGGCGATGCTGGAAACTATCAAATCTGTGAAGCATATTCAGACTACTCCGGTAGTTGAAATCTGGCACAATGATGGTGATCAGATTCTGGCTTATCAACGTAAAGACCTGGTATTTGTATTTAACTTCAGCCCTAAACATTCATTTACCGATTATGGGTTCCTTGTGGAAAAAGGTGCGTATGAAGTTGTGCTAAATACTGATTCTACAGCTTTTGGCGGTAATGGCCTTACTGATGATTCAATGGTTCATTTCACGAATTATGATCCATTGTATGCTAAAGATAAGAAAGAGTGGTTGAAACTTTATATTCCAGCCCGCTCTGCAATGGTATTGCGAAAGAAGAAATAAAACGCTGAATTGATATATTATAATAATGGCTACCTCATTTATTTGAAGTAGCCATTGTTGTTTTATAGAGTGAATTTCAGAATCTTTCCGCTGTGTGAATCCAACCGTAGGTTTGTTGGTTTATCGGGGTGCAGACTAACATTCTCGGTATGTTGATGTATTAATTCACTGGCCTGATAAGAGTCGATCTCCGGCAATTGGAGAAAATCGAAGGCATGCTGAGGAATATTAATGGCAATATCTGCTGGTTGAGAATCGAAATTTACGGCAATTAAGAGTAGCTCATTATTATATTTGCGCAAAAAAGCATAATGCTTATGCTCATTGAAACGCCAGCCGTTTACATTGGCATAAGTAAGGTCAAAAAATAAACCATTAGAGATTGCTTTTTCGCTATTGCAAAGAGTTAATATATTTTGATAAATTGCGTAGAGTTTAATTTCTTCATCTGTTAATAATTTTCCATCATATTTGCCGCCGTTTCTCCATCTTCTGATGGTGTCAACGCTCCAATAATCGAAAATAGTTGTTCGGCCATCTCGTCCGCTGAAACCTTCGTTGTCCATACCCATCTCGCCAAACTCCTGGCCAAAATAAATCATCATCGGTGCAATATTTATGCATGCCGATACAATAAGTCCGGGAATAGCTTTAAATGGGTTTTGTGCAAAAAAGTCTGAAGCAATACGCTGCTCATCATGATTCTCCAGGAAATTAAGCATCTTCTGTTCAATACCTCCTAAACTTTGCCATGCTCCCGATATAGCGGTAGCCGATTCATAACCACAAATCACATTTCGCAAGGTATCATACAAACCTACTTTATCATATAAGTAATCGAAATGTCCTCTGAAAATATAGTTCTTGTATTCATTTGGATTATATACTTCAGCAATAAACAGAATATTGGGATATTTCTTTTTTATCTGCGGAATAGCCCATTCCCAGAATTCAACCGGAACCATTTCGGCCATATCACAGCGGAATGCATCGATTTTCTTTTCGGCCCAGAACAGAAGAATTTCTAACATCTTTAACCATGTATCGGGGATAGGATCAAAGCAAATAGTTCCGCCATTCAGATAATCGATACCATAATTTAGCTTGATGGTCTCATACCAGTCACTGATATTAGGATAGGCATCGAAGCGATTGTTACCGGTAGCTTTCGCCGGATATTCGTAATATGGTTCAGGAGCTGATCCTTTCATATCGAATTGTCCGTGAAGCTGTGAATGAGGTATATAATAAAAGTTATTATAAGGACTAAACGCATAGGAGTTGTCATCGTCGGCGCCAAGATCTACCACTGTTTCAGGGCGGGCGTCAGAATGATACTGGCGGGCAACATGATTCGGTATAAAGTCTATAATAACTTTCAACCCTTTGGCATGCGTACGTTTAACAAGGTCCTCAAACTCCTGCATTCGTCCGGGAATATCTGATGCTATATCAGGATCTACATCATAATAATCTTTTATGGCGTAGGGCGATCCGGCTTTGCCTTTAACAATTGCAGGATGATCGGGGCGAATATTATAACGTCTGTAATTGGTCTGTGTGGCATGTTCGATAATGCCGGTATACCATATATGTGTGGCACCCAATTTCTTGATTTCATTCAGCGTTTTCGAAGAGAAATCACTTAGCTTACCACATCCATTTTTTTCTATCGTTCCATTAATTGTACAATGACTATTATCGTTTCCGAAAAGTCTTGGCAACACCTGGTAGATAATTATTTTTTTATTTTCCATCCGGTTTATATTAAAATCACATTAACAATCCTTTTTAAGTTGTTCTCCATATTGTACCATTGGATTGTTTAAGGTTTTCAATTTCTTCTTTTGCTAATTTATATCCTAAATCAAATATTTCATCAGCTTTTTCAAGTTTAGTCATGCTGTATTGCGATAAATTGCAGGGTTCTATAAGCAGATCGGCAATATCTCTTGATGTAAAACTATTTGCACTAAACAACAGATGATATGAGCGAAGTGCAACACCTAAAAGGTTCATTTTGAAGCGCTCGGCTTCTAACGGACAAAGATTGATTGCAACAACTTTCTCGCATTTATGCCTTATTGGATGAACCGGAAGATTCATTAAAATACCACCATCGACATAATGCGTATTACCGATTTTTAGTGGCTTAAATACAACAGGCATACAACATGAAGCAGCAATTAATTCCGCTGCATTCCCTTTTTTAAAATGTACGCTATGCCCATGATCAAAGTCTGTTGCAGTTACAACGAGTGGGATAGGGAACTCTTCTAATTTTTTGGTTTTGAGATTTGAAGCTATAAAATCAATCAAATCGCTTAACTCAAAAAAACCTAAAGTGGGAATGACCAGTTTAGTGAGATCCTGGAATTTATGCCCGCGGAAAAAATCAAGAACTTTGTAAGGTTCATTTCCGTCTGCATAAAATGCTCCTGCCAATGCCCCGGCACTAACACCAGAAATAATCTGAGGTTTTATATCGTTTTCTAACAATGCCTGGATAACTCCAAGGTGTGCAAATCCCTTTATAAAACCTCCGCTTAAGGCATAGCCAACGTTATAGGGTTTAGAGATTTCATTCTTATTTTCCATATATTTGGATCAATATTACACGTTTTCTTCAATACGAAATTAACAAAATATTCAATTACTATATTAATAAGACAGAAAAATGTGTTTTTATGTTCAAAAAATGAAAAATAAAATTGATAATTATTATAGTTTTATCAATTCATAATTCATTGTTCCAAGTCCAATTTTTTCTGCATGTTCAAGGCATGATATCCAGTCTGTGTCAGGATGCATCAGGTGAAATTTATCTGAACCACAAAGGTTATCATGTGAATTCTTTTTCGATAACTGATTGTTGGTATGCAAGATAGGGGCCTGAATAATCAGATCTGCACAAGCCTTATCTAAAGCTACCGGGTCGAATGAAGCCAGAATTCCGAGATCGGCTACAATCGCTGCATCATTATGATTCCAGCAATCACACTCCGGCGATACATTCATCACGAAATTGATATGAAAATTTGGTTTATCTTTTAATACCGCAAGAGAATATTCGGCAATTTTATAATTCATTCTTTGCGGAGTTTCATCATCACCCCTTACAGCTGCATCAAACTGGCATAGCGCAATGCATTGTCCGCATCCCACACAATGATCATAATTTATCACTGCTTTTCTTTCATCATTCAGATGAATAGCATCATGGGCACAATTGCGTACACATATTTTGCAACCTGTGCAATTTTCATGCAAAATTTTGGGTTGTGATGTTGAATGTAATTCCATCTTTCCGCCTACACTTGCGCATCCCATACCTATATTTTTTAACGCACCACCAAACCCGGCAAGTTCATGACCTTTGAAATGTGACATGGTTATAATGATGTCAGCATCGGCTATGGCTGTTCCGATTTTAGGAGCTTTGCAATATTCTCCTTGTATAGATATTTCGCGATAGTCAGTACCTTTTAAACCGTCAGCAATTATTACCTGGCATTGTGCGGAAATAGGGTTAAATCCATTCTCCATCGCACTTTGCAAATGATCCACTGCATTGGCTCTTTTGCCCGAATAAAGTGTATTGCAATCAGTAAGAAATGGTTTCGCACCAAGATTTTCAAGGAACCGGGCCAGCCTTGCAGCATAATTCGGTCGGATATAGGCCAAATTTCCGGGTTCTCCAAAATGAATCTTGATAGCAGCGAATTTATGACTAAAGTCAACCGATTCTATACCGGCTTTCTTTATGAGACGTTCCATTTTATCTAAAAGATTTGCAGAAGGTGTAGTGCGCAAATCAGTAAAGTATACTTTTGAGGTAGTCATTGAGTAGATTTTAAAGTAATTTTTATAATAACAAAGTTATAATTTTTATCATCTTAAAATATAGAAGATGTGAAATAATCTGTATTAAATAAATGTTATACGACAGAAACACAAGAATAACTGTTTGACTTATCATTTTTTTTTATTAAGTTTATTGCTCAGAATCCAATTACAACATAATATTAACCTTTAAATAGAAATGACATGAGGACAATAACATTCAATGAACTTCGCAAAATAAAAGATTCATTACCAAGTGGCAGCATGCATAGAATTGCAGATGAGTTAGGTTTACATGTTGATACTGTTCGCAATTTTTTTGGCGGACATAATTTTAAAGAAGGAAAAAGTGTAGGTATTCACCTGGAACCGGGGCCTGATGGTGGTTTGGTAATGTTAGATGATACTACTGTTCTGGAACGTGCTTTAGAAATTTTGAATGAATTAAACCTGGTGATTGAAGACCAGGAAAAAATGACAAATTAAATTCTATATTTATAAATGATAGTTATCCCAATTGTTTTGATTCAAGAAACAATTGGGATTATTTATTTGTTAAAATAATATATTCAATAAACTATGCAAGATAAATTAGTTACCCTCGCCATTTTGACCTATTCAAAGGCTCAAATATTGAAAAATGTCCTTGAAAATGAGGGCATTGAGACATTCATTCACAATGTAAATCAGATTCAACCCGTTATTTCATCAGGTGTTCGTGTCAGAATTCAGGAAAGCGATTTACCCAAAGCGCTTAAGATTATCGAGAGTTCAGCCTGGCTGTCAGATAGTGTAGTGGGAGAGAATAACGATGATGATTCAAAGAAAAATGCTACCAAACAGATCTTAATTCCGGTCGATTTCTCTGATTATTCCATCAAAGCTTGTGGATTCGGCTTTAATCTTGCCAAGACACTTAATGCAGAAGTCATCTTATTGCATGTATATTTTACACCAATATATACATCTTCATTACCATATAGTGATGTCTTCAACTATCAGTTGGATGATGATGAAATGGTCAGAACCATCATGCAAAGGGTTCATATAGAATTAAATCATCTGTCGGATGTTATAAAGGAAAAGATCTCTTCAGGAGAATTCCCTGATGTAAAATATTCATGTGTGCTTCGCGAAGGTATTCCCGAAGATGAAATCCTGAATTATTCGAAAGAAAAAATGCCATTTGTCATTATTATGGGTACTCGTGGCAAAAATCAGAAAGAAATCGATCTTTTGGGAAGTGTTACAGCCGAAGTCATTGACAGAAACCGGACAATGGTTTTTGCCATTCCTGAAGATACGCCATTTAACTCATTCTCAGCAGTTAAGCATGTAGGGTTTATCACTAATTTTGATCAACGGGATTTGATAGCTTTTGACACATTCTTCAACAATTGGAATATATTTAAATTTAGTGTATCTTTGATATATCTCGCTGACCAAAAGAATATTGATGATGCGAAAAGTAAAATCAAGCTTGATGGAATCAAAGAATATTTTACCAAGCATTATCCGAACCTGGATATTCAATATGACATTGTTGCTTATGATGATACTTTACTAAGTTTCGATGACTATATTTCAAAAAACAAAATTGATGTCATTACTATAGTATCTTATAAACGAAATATATTTGCACGCTTATTTAATCCAAGTATTGCCCGGAAAATGATTTTTCACACTGATACACCTTTATTAGTTATTAACGGATGATAAGATGCGTGAAAATATTTAATTATAGAAATACCAATAATTGGTATTATGTTTAATATAAAATACGGAATTTCCCCCTCTCTAACTTGATTCAATATGAAGGCCGCTTTTCTTTAAAAAGGAAGGCGGCTTTTTTATTAGTACTATTATTAGAGTTTATATAGTTCGATTTCTATCTGCGGAAATCAGCAAGGGAAAAACATGCCGGTTCTAAAAGTGAAATAAAGAAAGTCATTGATGAAAGTCATCAACAATATTTCAATGTTCCGATAGCTAAAACAAAAAATAGAAGATAAGGAAACATACAGGAGATTCTGAAAATAGATTCGCCTATTTATATTTTTTAGGTCAGAAGAGAGAGAGTCTAATTAATAAGAAAAAGCAAAAAGCCTATATCCTATTAAACATAAAATAGCTTAGTAAAGATATATTTGATGTATTTCTTTTCTTAAAAAACTGGGAATATGATCCGGAAAATAGCTAAGAAATGATAGATGATTAACTAAATTAATCGAAGAAATAGTGCTGAAAATAGAGCGAAAACTGAAGAAATAATTGATAAAAAGCTCTTTTTATAAGATATAAAAAGCCTTATAAGAATAGAAAACTACTCTTATAAGACCTGTTGTATGTAAGGATATTATACCCTATTACATGATTGACTCAATCTCAAGGAACTCTGGTTCCATGTTAAGATTGTAGTAAACTCTGTAAAGACCAGGAGCCCAAAGCTCTTTCTGATCAGGTTTTAATTGTCTTGCTTTTTCAAGATTTACTTTAGCTTCCTGGTAGAATGCTTTTACAGTTGCCTGTGATTGAGAATCGTTCAAATCAACAGATTGTGCATCAGCAGCTTCCTGAGCTTTCATGATGTAAACCAAACCTAAGTTAGAGTAAGCTTCAGCATATTCAGGATCAGCAGCGATTGCTTTTGCATAATATGACATAGCATCATCAAAAGCATTCATGTTGTGGAATAAATATGCTTTTACGTACAAATAAAGCTTGTTGTTAGGCTCTTTAGCAAGCATGTTATCAGCAAATTCCATTGCTTTTTCAGGCTGATTAGAAGAGCTGTAATGATCTACAAGGTTTGCAAAGAAGAACTGGTTGTCCGGGAAAGCAATGATACCATCCTGCAAAGACTGGATCCATGCCTGAGTATCACCTTTTTG
>CAMTOS010000059.1 GCA_947074195.1 uncultured Bacteroides sp. | reverse complement strand
CATCGTTCTTGTCTATGGCAACAATACCATCCATAACCTGCTTCATCTGCGTTTTCTTATCACGCTCGGTGTTACGCCATTCTCTGTAGATGATGTATTTCTTTGCTACCTCAGGACGAACGCGCATCAGTTCGTTTTCAACTAAATCCTGAATCTCCTCAACGGTGATTGTCGGAGTACTGAAACGACCGATTACATTCATTGTAATATCAGCGATAAGTGACTGTTCTTCAGTCATTCCGGTGGCAACAAATGCTTTAGAAATAGCACTTTTAATCTTACTAATAGAGAAATCTTCTCTTTTACCATCACGTTTGATGATACAAATTTCCGCGTAGTTCATAACTTTAACTCCCGAAAGTTTTAATTGGTTGATAATTAATTTATTGACCGGCAGGTTTTCTGACTTATCCCTCCTCTGAATGCCTTCCCATATCTTAGAACACAGTGACATAATATTCAGATTCACAAGAAATTACAGCAGCGGGTACTGTCGCTGATTCGCACAACGTTCCCTCATGACTAAATCTCCTTTTAGTTCCGGTTAGGACTGCAAAGATATAGCATTATCTAATAGGGTGCGCATTATTTAACATTATAAATCGGCTAACTTTTCTTTTCTCCTGATACTGAAAGTTTTCCAAAAAAGATAACTTTACTGAGAATTCAGGTTTCTAAAATATCAATAATCGCAAATTATTTAAGATAGATTAGGATGAATTCTAATGTGGTAGACATATCAGGTATTTATTACTTAAAAACATAGAATTTCTGGTTGGTTTTAATTCAGTTAAAAGAGAATATTTATACCGGATATTGGCGACCGCTTGCCAGTTTGTTGGCAAGCCTTTCTCAGCGAGCCGGCAAGCGCTTCTCAGCAAGCTGGAAAAGGCGCACCAGTAAATCGTTTATGGATATTTATCGTCTCAACCTGTATGTCACTGTATTTCATATATTTATAAATTAAAGAAAGAAAAAACAAGATACACTGAAGAACTTTATGTTCGCTTATTTTTTTATATAACAGAAATTGCTGAATTAAAAATATAATCATCAATGACCGATTTCAATAATATCTTCCAATCCCAGCAAAAATTCTTTTTGTCGCAACAAACAAAAGAATTGTGTTTCAGGAAATCCAATCTTAAGAAGCTGAAACATCTTCTTAAAGAAAATGAACCGAAGCTTTATGAAGCGATTTATACCGATTTTGGTAAATCGAAGTTCGATACATTCTCGACTGAACTGAATATGCTCTATCTTGAGATTGATTATTTTCTGAAGAACCTGAACAAGCTGATGAAACCTCGTAAGATAGGTACCAATCTGGTGAACATGCCAGGTAGCAGTTGCCTATATTATGATCCGCTGGGATGTGCACTTGTTATCGGCGCGTGGAATTATCCTTATCAAATTACTTTGCTTCCGGTAATTGATGCTATGGCAGCGGGTTGCACTTGCATGATTAAACCGAGTGAGATACCGGCTAACACGATGCGGGTGATGGCAGAGATCATTAATAATAATTTCGCGCCCGAATATCTATATGTAGTTGAAGGAGGTGTTCCTGAAACAACCACAATTCTGGAGTTTCCGTTCGACAAGATTTTCTTTACGGGTAGTCCGAAAGTAGGTAAGATTGTTTATGAGGCTGCTGCAAAGAACCTGATCCCGGTTACACTTGAGCTGGGCGGTAAATCGCCATGTGTGGTTACAGAAAGTGCCGATTTGAAGGTGGCTGCCCGTCGCATCGTTTGGGGAAAATTCCTAAATGGCGGACAAACTTGTGTAGCGCCCGATTATTTGTTGGTGCATCAATCAGTAAAAGATGAGTTATTAAAGGAGATAAAAGAGAGAATTCAATATTCGGGTTATACCGAGGGTGCCGAACAATATGTACGGATAATCAATGAACGGAATTTCCAGCGAATAATGAGTTTGATGGATATATCTAAAATCTATTGCGGAGGGAAAACCGATGAAAAGAATCTTTATATAGAACCGACTGTTCTGGATAACATCTCCTGGGAAGATCCGATTATGCAGGAAGAAATATTCGGTCCGCTATTGCCGGTGCTCACTTATGAAACTTTCGACAACGCATTGAAAGCTATTTTAAAACTGCCTAAACCACTATCGGCCTATCTGTTTACCGGCAATAAAAAAGAAAAGGAGCAGCTGATTTCTGTTATTCCGTTTGGTGGCGGATGTATCAATGATACGATAATGCATCTTATAAATAACAACCTACCGTTTGGAGGAATAGGTAATTCAGGAACGGGGCATTATCATGGAAAGTACGGATTCGAATGCTTCTCTCACCTTAAACCTGTTTTGGATAAAGCGACGTGGGGTGAGCCTGATTTAAAATATCCACCTTATACAACCAATAAAGAAAAATGGATTGAACGTTTAATGAAATAAAAAAGAATGGTTGCTTTACCGCTGACGGAAGCAACCATTCTACATCTATAATAGTTTATTTAAAGTTTAGAAGCGGTAGTCTACACCAATACCAAATACTTTATTAGTACGGCTGAATTTGTCCTGACCTTCAATTTTAATCTGTTGAGCTACACTTGCAGGGATACCCAGACTTTCGAGTTTATCACTCATGTAATTGTAGTTATCCATATTCTTTGTGTAAGTCTTGTATTTTGTCCAGAAGTATGCAATATTCAATTGCAGGTTTGGCGTAATGTTGAAACCTGCACCAATACCCATCGAATAAGAACTTACAGCAAAACTCATATCTGTCTGATAATCGTCTTCAACACCATATTTAGTACGCTGCATACCTGTACTTAACTGCAACCATTTAGTTACATCCCATGAGATACCTCCTAAATATTCATTAGTACCACCACCGGTAAACTTCTCTTTTCCGTTTGCCATTTTAGCATGCGAGTCGAAGAAGTGGTGATAACCAACTGCCAGTTGTACTTCAGGAATAGGGTTATAAGATACACCAACAGTGATGATAGAAGGAATATCATTCGGAGTATTAATACCATGATCATAATCTTTATAACCAGTCGTATTAATAGTAGTATTGTTTTCGATGTTCAGATTAGTTTTGAATTCATATTTCACACCCACATTCCATTTGCCCATTTTAAAATCGGCACCGATGATAGGAGTAATCCCCCAACCTTTCTGAGAACAATCCAGTTCTTTATCTTCTGTGGCATTAGCAAGCATCTCTACAGATTCTTTCAAAGCCGGAGAAACATTGTTTGCAAGGTTTCTGAAAGTTTCAGATGCATTGACCATCGGACCACCCGATTTCAGACCGATCTGGATGTTACGAAGATAACCCTTATAGTGATTGCTCACATAGTTCATACGTCCACCTGCGAATACAGAAAGATAATCGGTAATTTTATAGGTTGCACCCAACTGCAGACCATAGATATACTGACGACCCTGCATATAACTATCTACAGAGTAACGATCGATTTCATATGGAGCAAGTGACGGGAACATGTTTCCGAATGTATTTACAATGATAGGAACCATAGATACAATCGATTCGAAAGATCCCAAACCATCGTTGAAGGTAGCTTTACCACCACCACCGCTGATAGCGAAATTACCTGCTATAGACCATTTATCTGTTACATAAGCACCATATACACTTGGTATAAACGGAGCTGATGCTTCGCCTTTATAGTGTTTTGTTACATCGCCGCCATTCATCGCGAAGGGAGCAAATGTGGTAGTAATCTTACGGGTTTGATATGCACTTTGTCCATTAGCAGAAAAATGCCATCCTTTTTCCATAAAGGCAATACCTGCCGGATTTGAATATACAGCATCAATTTCAGTAGAGGCATTACGTGCCAACATTCTTAAAAACAAAACATGTTGATTCGTATTGGTTAGAAGCCCTCCTGCAAAGGTTGGAATTGAAACGATTAACAACAAGGCGCTAATCCAGGTAATTTTTTTCATTTAATTCTAATTTTAAATTATTCAGGGCGCAAAGATAATACATAATTGCACACATACAATACTTGTGTGCAATTATTTGCACTTCAGAGAACTATTTGTCATAAGTCAAGATTGTTTCATTTAAAACAATATATATTTGCCACAGCTTTTTGAAAGCAATTATTTATTAAACAATAAAAGACATGTATGTGTTTCATATACAGTAATTTAAAAAACCAATAATTAGTATGTCACAAGTTACTATCGCTTTCTTCGGGACAAAACCTTATGATGAAAACTCCTTCGCGGGAAAGAATAAGGATTTTGGATTCGATATTAAATATTATAAAGGACATCTGAATAAAAACAATGTTGTCCTTACCAAACAGGTAGATGCCGTTTGCGTTTTCGTGAATGACATAGTAGATGCTGAAATCATCAAAATGATGGCTGAAAACGGGGTGAAAATCCTGGCTTTAAGATGTGCGGGCTTCAACAATGTTGACCTTGAAGCTGCCGCCAAATACAACATTCCTGTGGTACGTGTTCCCGACTATTCGCCTTATGCGGTTGCCGAATATGCCGTTGGACTGATGTTATCACTAAACCGGAGAATCCCCCGCGCTGTATGGCGTACCCGTGACGGAAATTTCTCACTCGACGGATTGATGGGATTTGATATGCACGGTAAAACAGTGGGTATAATCGGCACGGGTAAGATCGCTAAGATCTTAATCCAAATTCTTCGTGGTTTCGGCATGAATGTTCTTGCTTATGATCTCTATCCTGATATGGAATTCGCCAAAGCAAATGAAGTTACATATACGACTTTAGATGATTTATACGAGAAATCCGATATCATTTCTCTTCATTGTCCACTAACCGAAGAAACTGAATATATGATTAATGATTACTCTATCAGCAAAATGAAAGACGGAGTTATGATTATCAACACAGGACGCGGGAAACTGATTCAGACAAATGCACTAATCGAGGGACTGAAAACAAAGAAAGTTGGTTCTGCCGGACTTGACGTGTACGAGGAAGAGGGCAACTATTTCTACGAAGATAAATCGCTTCGCATTATCGATGATGATGTATTGGCAAGATTACTCTCTTTTAATAATGTAATTGTGACCTCGCATCAGGCATTCTTTACTAAAGAAGCACTCGATAATATTGCACAGACCACATTACAAAATATCAAAGACTTTACAGAACATAAACCATTAGTCAATCAGGTAAAAGTTTAGACTAATCTTCTGAACAGATAAAACGCACTAAAATTAATTTGCGGGGGAAACATCATAATCTTTAAACGACAAGATTAAAATGATGACCGGCAAGCTAATTTTGGTGCGTTTCATGTTTCCACGATAATAATTATTGATTACTTTTGCCATGTGTGCTTTTGTGCACAGATATATACTCAATCAAATATTGATATTATGGTTCTGGATTATATTTATCATAGTGGCTTCGGTTTCGAATTCAATGATGTTACTATTATTATAGATTACTTTAAAGATTCCTCAGAAACTGAAAAAGACAAGGGCATTGTGCATGATTATCTGCTTCAGAAGCCCGGTAAACTTTACGTTCTCTGTACGCATATTCATCCCGATCATTTTAATCCTGAAATTCTGAACTGGCGTAAAACCAGACCGGACATCATCTATATCTTTTCACGCGATATACTGGTGGGTGGTAAAACAAAAGAAAATGATGCGGTATATCTTGATAAAGGCGAAAGTTATGAAGATGCCAATCTGAAAGTTATGGCTTGCGGTTCAACCGATGTTGGTGTATCATTCTTAATGCATATAAACGGAAAAAGTATCTTTCATGCAGGCGATTTGAATAACTGGAACTGGTGCGATGAATCGACTCAAGAGGAAATCGACGAAGCCAATAATGATTTTCTGAAAGAACTGGATTACATACAAAAATTGTCTCCTGCTATAGACATGGTTCTTTTTCCGGTTGATCCCAGACAAGGCAGCGATTATATGAAAGGCGATAAACAGTTTGTTGAGCATATTAAAGCATCTGTTTTTGTACCGATGCACTTTGGAGAGAATTACAGCGGTGGCGATGCCTTCAAATCTTTTGCTGAAAGGAAAGGATGCAGGTTTATCACCATCACCCATCGCGGACAACGTTTCGACATTACTATATAAACACTATAATTATGAGAAGAATAAGTTTTCTTTTATACACATTGATATTGTTGTTCTGTACAGCAAATCTATCGGCTCAAAATAACGACAAAGATGCTGATGAAAGTTTATACCTTGAAGGTGTAGTTCCTGAAAAAGACGGAAGAGTGGTATTTAGCCGCGAGTTTCAGATTCCGGGAATGCCCGAGCAGGAGATATACAACAGAATGTTGAAGTGGATGGAGGCTCGTCTGGCAGAAAATAACAACGAACTGAGCCGTGTGGTATATACTAACCCGGAAACCGGACAAATCATTGGTCGTGGTGAGCAGTGGATAGTATTCAAATCATCAGCATTATCGCTGGACCGCACGCTTATCAACTATCAGCTGACTGTTTCTTGCAAAGCCGAATTTTGTACAGTTGAAATAGAAAAGATTCGCTACTTGTATCGTGAAAATGAGAAATATGTGGCTGAAGGCTGGATTACCGATAATTTTGCATTAAATAAATCGAAAACAAAGCTGATTAAAGGAGTTAGCAAATGGCGCATCAAGACAGTAGATTTTGCGAATGACATCTTCAAAGGAGCTGCTCTTGCACTGAGTGTATCGGATATTAAGCAAGTAACTCAGACCGAAAGCGAACAACGTAAAGTACAAAGCGGCCCGGTAGTGATTCAACAGACCACTCAGGCTACAACTTCACAACCTGTAAAACAGACTGAAACTGTTGCACCAAAGGCTACATCTGACTTAGTAGAAATTAATCCTGCTAATGTTCCAACCAATTTGATTAAGGCAAGCGAAGGTAAGATTGTTATTGCCATAGGCAGTGATCAGTTTAACAGAACTATGATGACAGCAGATGCCGGCGGTTCTATTGTTAAGATTGAAAACGAGATGGCTGTAATGACAACACTCGCTCCAGACCAGGCATATGAAGCTTTGCAGAAAGCACCGAAATACACAGTAATGTTCTATCCGAATGGTCAGACTGAACCAAGTGCAGTATTCGAATGTGAAAGTATAAATACTGGTCAGACTTATATCGACGGTTTGCCACGCTCTTACTTCGGTAAGATCATCAAAGCTCAGATCAGAGAATAATTAAATAGAGATATATCATATATTAAATAAGAAAAGTATGGAAATCAAGAGTAAATTTGATCATTTCAATATTAATGTAACCAATCTCGATAAGAGTATTGAGTTCTATAAAAAATCGTTGGGCTTAATAGAGCATCACCGCAAAGAAGCTGCAGACGGTTCATTTATTCTGGTATATTTAACCGATGGAGCAAGTCCGTTTATGCTTGAACTCACATGGCTTCGCGATCACACCGAAGCTTATGAACTGGGTGAAAATGAAAGCCATTTATGCTTTCGTGTGGCAGGTGATTACGATGCTATCCGTGAATATCACCGCGAAATGGGCTGCGTTTGTTTCGAGAACACAACCATGGGGCTTTACTTCATTAATGATCCGGATGATTACTGGATTGAAGTATTACCGGTAAAATAAGAAACTGAAAAACCGCCTTTCGTTAGCTTAGAGCAAAAACGAAAGGCGGTTTCATTTATATGATACATGGTGTATTATTTACGACGGGCAGCACGTTTTTTACGAATGTCTGCTTTCATTTTAGCAGCACCCGAGCCATGTGTACCACGAATATAAGTCGCTTTTTTGGCTTTGGTCTTTACCTTTTCTTCGGTTTGAGGTTTATCTTTTTTCCCTTTAAACACCAGACCTTCTCTGATTACGTCTTCTAATTTCATCTCCTATCGCTTTGATTATTTGATTTTTCAGACTACAAAGATAAAGCTTTTTCTTCTTATTCCCTATCTTTGTCTTTTCGAACCCTATACAATAGTAAAATGGTAACATCTGTTTTGACCAAAGATAAAGATCCTATGGGAGCTGCTATCTCTGAATATTTTCACAAAAAAAGAGCCGGTAAACTTCGTGTCTTTTCTTCTTCATTCGATGAAGATGAGATACCCGTTTCTACTCTGTTCCGCACATTCAAAAACATGCCGTCTTTAGAGCAGGAAGCATTAAAGCTTGCTCAGGGTCATATCCTCGATATCGGCGGTGGAAGCGGTTGTCACTCTCTTGCACTGCAGGATATGGATAAAGAGGTATGCTCCATAGACATATCGCCGCTCTCTGTTGAAACCATGAAAGAGAGAGGTGTAAAAGATGCTCGTCTGAGTAATCTATTCGATGAAACTTTCACCGGAAAATACGATACGATTCTAATGTTGATGAATGGTTCGGGCATCATTGGAAAGCTCGCAAACCTCCCCGTTTTTTTTAAGAGAATGAAACAACTTTTAAATACGAACGGATGCATTTTAATGGATTCGAGCGACTTAAAATATCTTTATGAAGATGAAGACGGAAGTTATGTGATTGATATCGCAGGCGATTATTATGGTGAAGTAGATTTCCGGATGGAATATAAGGATGTAAAAGGCGACTGGTTCGACTGGCTGTATATCGATTTTCAGACCTTAAGTTTATATGCAGCCGAATATGGATTCAAGGCGGAATTAATAAAAGAGGGAAATCATTATAATTATCTGGCCAAACTGAGCCTGATTTAAAATAAAAAAGACTTTAAGCACAATTCCTGCTTAAAGTCTTTTTTATTAGTTATTATGTATCTTAAATTACTTATCCAAGCATTTCATTAATCTTCTGAACAAGTTCGTGAAACTCTGTTTCATTGAAAAGACGAGTCAGCATTACAATACGGCCTTCACGATCAATTAATACATTGCGTGTGATGCCCGATTGGCGTAATGCATATTTTGCAAAAATATCGGCATTCGGGTCAAGACCCATCGGATAGGTAACGCCGGTTGCTTTTGCAAATTTAATCACTGTTTCAAGTGGTTCGTCACGATCGATACCAATTAAAGCGAAATCAGGACTGCTTCTGTGCTGCATCCATATATCTTTTTCAATAAATGGCATTTCTTTGCGGCACACACCACACCAGCTTGCCGTAAACTGAAGCATCACAACTTTACCACGAAGTTTTGATAAAGTCACTTCTTTGCCATCTATCAGCTTAATGGTAAAATCGGGAGCCATCTCACCTACTCTTACAATATATCCTGTACTATCAGCAATCTGCACTGCCTCTTCAGGAGTTTCTTTGTGATCTATCACCAAATCTTCTTTGACTTCGGTTTTATACTTACAGGAAACTAAATTTAATGCTAAAAAAAGAAGCATACAGCAAAATGGAATCAATCGTCTCATAATGTGATATTTTAATCAATTAATATGAAAACAAAATTAATCAAAAACAGCAAAGTCAAAGCATCTTTCTAAAATATTTTTTGCCGAATATTTGGAATTAAAAAATATATCTTCTACATTTGCACCCGCTAAACAGAAATAGACGCCTCTTTAGCTCAGTTGGCCAGAGCACGTGATTTGTAATCTCGGGGTCGTTGGTTCGAATCCGACAAGAGGCTCACTTCTTTAAAACGCTTTTCAATCCTTTTGAAAAGCGTTTTTTTATTTCCCTCCTTTTTACCATTTTTCATACTTTCCTACCCAAAATATTAACTGCCAATAGTTCGCAAAAAGCTAAAAAGAATGTAACTTTGCGCTCTATTTAGAAAATCACTCAATTACGAACAAAAATGATTATTACAAAAGAAAAGAAAAAGGATATTCTTGATCGTTTAGACGCTTTATATAATGAACTTATTGCATCTATGGACGGCGAAGATCTGGAACTGGTAAATGTAACCGTACGCAACGGTGAAGAAAAAGTAAAATTAGGCAATAAAGAATACAATAAATCAGATTTAATTGATCTGGATTTAAAAAAGCTGAATGCATCAATCAGCCGTTTGGAAACTGAACTTTCCATCCTTAAGAAAATTTGATTTTAAACCTTAAGCATTTAATCTTAACAACATGGTGTGTTTAAGCTATCGTTAAGATTAAAACTATGAAGAACACAAGATATTGAATAATATACCTGTAGAATATTTAGCATAAGATTGCTAAATTATATAATAGATGGCACAGAGATGCCACATATAACTAAGAAATATATAACTTATAAGCTAATAGATAACCCTATTTGCAGCCGCAAATAAAGATTAACAACTAATATGGCATTTACTAATAACGTAATGATTGTCCGCCACAAACTCTTAGCGGAACTTGTTAAACTCTGGAAGAATAATGAACTCATTGAGAAGATTGACCGTTTACCAATCGAACTGACTCCAAAAAACTCAAAAGCTGCAGGCCGTTGCTGTATTCATAAAGAACGAGCTGTATGGAAATATAAATGCCTTCCGCTGATGGGTATGGATATGTCTGATGAACACGATGAGGTTGATCCTTTGTCGACATACGCCAAACGACTTTTAAGCAGAGAGAATCATACCAAAGAGAATATTCTTTGTGTGATTGATGAAGCTTGCTCATCATGTGTACAGATTAATTATGAGATTACCAATCTTTGTCGTGGTTGTGTGGCACGCAGCTGTTACATGAACTGCCCGAAAGATGCCATTCGTTTTCAAAAGAATGGTCAGGCCAAGATTGACCACGATGCTTGTATCAGCTGTGGTATTTGCCATAAGAGCTGTCCATACCATGCCATCGTTTATATTCCTGTTCCATGCGAGGAAACTTGTCCGGTAAAAGCTATCAGCAAAGACGAAAACGGAATTGAGCATATCGATGAGTCTAAATGTATTTATTGCGGCAAATGTATCAATGCCTGTCCTTTCGGAGCTATTTTCGAAATTTCGCAGTCATTCGATGTACTTGAAAGTATTCGCAAAGGCGAAAAGGTGGTAGCTATTGTAGCACCATCAATTTTAGGTCAGTTTAAGACAACCATTGAAAAGGTTTATGGTGCATTCCGCGAAATGGGCTTTACCGATGTTCTTGAGGTTGCACAGGGTGCAATGGATACAACAAGCAATGAAGCTCACGAATTGCTAGAAAAGCTTGAAGAAGGCCAGTCGTTTATGACTACTTCTTGTTGTCCTTCATACATCGAACTGGTTGACAAACATATTCCGAACATGAAACCATACGTTTCAACCACCGGAACTCCGATGTATTATTCAGCCCGAATCGCTAAAGAAAAATATCCGGATTCTAAAGTAGTATTTATTGGTCCGTGTGTAGCGAAACGTAAAGAGATGCGTAAAGATGAATGCGTAGATTATATGCTGACTTTCGAAGAAGTTGGTTCTATTCTTGATGGATTGGATATTTCTTTAGAACAAACCTCTCCATTCTCGGTTCTTTATACATCAGTACGCGAAGCTCATGGCTTTGCACAGGCTGGTGGTGTAATGGGAGCCGTTAAAGCTTATCTTAAAGACGAGGCCGATAAGATTAATGCCATTCAGATTTCTGATATCAATAAAAAAACAATTGCTTTACTCCGTGCCTGCGCTAAAACAGGAAAAGCCGGTGGACAGTTTGTTGAAGTTATGGCTTGTGAAGGTGGTTGTATCACCGGACCATGTACGCACAACGATATCAACTCAGGACGCAGACAGCTGGCTCAGGAATTGATGAAGCGAACAGAAACATATGAAAAAATGGATTGACCGACTTGCTCAGGGGAAATCATTAGATGATAATATTCTCTCTGATCTCTTAACTTGTAACGATGCAGATATTCTTTCTTATCTGCATCAGCAAGCAAGAGAAACAAGTCTTACTATATTCGGAAACTCAGTCTACATCCGCGGATTGATAGAGGTGAGTAATTGTTGCCGCAATGATTGCTATTATTGCGGCATTCGCAAAAGCAATACATTGGTTGAACGCTACAGACTCACCAAAGAAGATATTCTTGATTGTTGTGCTACAGGTTATAATCTTGGCTTCAGGACTTTTGTTCTCCAGGGAGGCGAAGACCGCGCGCTTTCTATTTCCGTGCTAACCGATATAGTTACATCCATTCGCAATCAATACCCCGATTGTGCCATAACCCTTTCTCTTGGCGAAATGTCCCGTCATGACTATCAGACACTTTATGATGCAGGTGCAAACCGCTACTTGCTAAGACATGAAACGTATGACGAAAAGCATTATTCATTGCTTCACCCTTATGAAATGTCGTTCAGTCATCGCATTAATTCTTTAAAGGCATTGCGTGAGATCGGTTTCCAAACCGGTACCGGTATTATGGTTGGTTCACCCGGACAAACAGTTGAGCACTTAATCCAGGACATCCGTTTCATCGAATCTTTTAAACCTCAAATGGTAGGCATTGGTCCTTTTATTCCCCACAGTCAAACTCCTTTTGCCAGCGAACAGCCAGGTTCAATAGAGCAAACACTTACATTAATCTCTATTTTCAGATTAATGTTGCCCCATGCATTAATTCCATCGACCACTGCATTAGCATCGTTGTCAAAAGATGGAAGGGAGCGTGGCATTTTAGCCGGAGCAAATGTAGTAATGCCCAACTTATCGCCAACAAATATCAGAAAGAACTACTCTTTATATAACAACAAGGCTTCTCTGGGCGCCGAATCGGCTGAGGGTCTGAAGCTTTTAAAAGATCAACTACAAAGAATCGACTATACAATCTCCTATTCGCGCGGAGACTTTCATTAATCTCATCAAAACAGAATATACATATCTAAGTTACTGCCAAACCTTTTGCACTTTGCTGCATAAGGCTATGCACTTTGTTGCAGAACCTTTTGCACTTTAGTGCATAGCGCTACGCAGCAAATGATATAATATATACTTATACATACAACTTTAAGCATCAACATTCAAAAAGAAATAACTTAACATAACAAATAAACCATATAATTGTTTGCTCTCAAATAAGTTAAAAAATAAAAGATTTAAAACTCTAAAAATCAGATAGATATTTTTTTGACAAATTTCACATTAACCTTAACAAACCTACTTTGTTAAAAACATTATTTTAAAAAAATATTCCAATATTTTGTTTGTAAATTCAAATATTAATTTAGATATTTGCATCAGTATAGTTCTAAAGCACTACATACTATTTCTATTTCACTACTACACATTAACCTTTTTTCTTTTACACAAAACATTTTACACGATAAATAAATATTACGATTAGGAGAATTTCGTGTTTTTAATAACATAATTATTAACGTAATTTTATTTGTCTATGAGAAGAAAATTTTTCAGCGCTATGCTCGTCGGAGTATTAGCTTTAGCGATCTCTGCAATTTTTGCGGGATGTAAAGATTATGACAGTGATATTGATTCACTAAATCAAAGACTTGATGCGAATGAATCGGCAGTTAGCGCCATTCAAAGTACATTGGCCAGTGGCGACTGGATTAAATCTGTGGAATCCATTGAAAATGGTATAAAAATCACCCTTGGTAGTGGTAAAACCTACGAAATCACTAATGGTATTAATGGCCAAACCGGTGCTCCTGGTAACGTTTGGACAATTGTAGACGGATATTGGTATAAAGATGGTGCCAATACCGGTCAACGCGCTGTGCCTTCTATCGAAATCGGTCCGAATGGAAACTGGTTTATCAATGGAGTAGACACGGGTGTTCAGGCTGAAGGCCAAAATGGTACTGATGGTACTGATGGTACAGATGGAACCAACGGTACAGATGGTACTGATGGTGCTGACGGTACAAATGGTATCGATGGTACTAATGGTGTTGCTCCACACATTGGTTCTAATGGCAACTGGTGGATTGGTGATACTGACACCGGCGTAAGAGCTGAAGGTGGCGATTACTATACTCCTGGTGCTGATGGTTACTGGTATAAGAATGGAGAAAAAACTGATCTTAAGTGGATGGCTGATGGCGTAGTTACTGCTATCATTGATCAGTCTACCGGTAAAATGTTACTTTATTCGAATGGTGAAGTCATTGAATTGAGCATGAATACTGCAGCTCTTCGCTCATTGGTATTTGCACCTCAGGGATATGTAAGTGGTGTTCCGGCTATTTTAATAGATGCATTGAAGTATAGTCCGATGAATACAAGTACTGACGGATTTATTAATTCATCTAACTTCATTACTACATCTAAGCAAATTACCGCTTCGTATTACATGAATCCTTCTTCAGTTCCAATGTCTGGCATTGATACTGATAATCTTGAATTTATTGTTGACAATGTACCATTCTACACTCGCGCAGCTCAGGGAGTTACTGCTTCTTATCTGTCTAACTCAAATGGATTACTGACTGTAGAGGTAAAAGGTAATTTTGCAGATATTGAATCTGAAACTACAATTGATATTCTTGCTCTGAAAGTTCCAACTAAGAAGCTGGATACAAATGGTATTACAGATGATGCTGAAAACGGTTTTGTTACTTCTGATTTTGCAACTCTTTATAAAGCAAATAATCTTTTGCAGGAAGATTTAGCAATCTGTAATCCAACCACATCTGGTACATCTAAGTATCATTATCCAACTAAATTAGCTACTGTAACAAGCACTACTACTGTAGCTCCTGTTCAGGGAACATTTGCATGGGACGGCACTTTAAATCTGTTGGATTATGTAATTACCTTTATTACTGATGATCCTACAGCAACAAGTTGCTTATCTACACTTCCTGTTTTAGACCTTCCGGCTTATGGATTAGCCTATAAATTTGATATTTCAAGTTTTGTATATAATGTATCTCTGAACGGTGAACAAGCTACTAACCAACAGAGCTTCATTACTTGGGACAATGAGGAACAGACAGTAGTTAAAGCAAGAGTTTATAATGATCCTGCTGGTACAGCTGCAATCGGACGTACTCCTGTTGTACGCGTAACAATTACCGATACAAATAACAGCAATAATGTTGTGGCTATTGGTTATATCAAATTACAGATTACCGAAGTTGAAGAAAATGTAAGTGATACAGAATTTGACTGGGCATTTACTCCGGCATTAAAACCAACTTGTGCTACTTCTTACACTCCGTTCTTGTTCAATACTCCTGATATGAATACTGTTATTTACAATCCATTAGGACTTTCTAAACAACAGTTCCATACAAGATATGAAATACAGAAATCTGGTGATGATGTTGAAATCTTAACTCCTGTTGGTGTTAATGGTGTAACAGGTCCATTCCTGAAAGCAGGTACTGTAACCGAAGTTAGCGATACAGATAATAGTGATCAGACAACATTCAACCTGAAGTGGACTATTACTCCTACAGAAGTATGGCAGGCAATTCAAGATGGTAAATCAAATTATAAACTTGCTGCACGAGTAGTTTATGTACCTAAAACAGGTTACGAATACTTAGGTAAGGTTTATATCGAATTCTATACTACAATAGATGCATCAAGTATTACTGGTGTTAGTGTACCAGCTTCTTATCTGTTGCCAAACTATTGGGATAATTCAACTACTCCTGAATATTTCAAACTAAATGTAGCAATTCCTACAGATCCTGTTACAGCTGTTAATGAAATATTTGAAGCTGATCTATGGTTAGGTTTCGATGAACCTAAGGTGAAAGCGATCTTTGGTAGTACATTTACAAATACTGACTTCGCATTTGAGTTTGCAACTCCTACACAATCGCCTATCGCAGGTAAGACTATTACCGTAAGTAGCGACAAGTTAAGTCTGTTAGTTGGAACAGTGAAGGTTGCCGAAATTGACGGAACTATTCTGAAGTTCGTAAATAACACTACTTCACAGGCATTGCTTGAAACAGGTCAGTTCTTTGCAGCAGTTCAGATGTATGCTACTGTATGTTCTGGTTATAAAATTAATCTGACTGGTTATGCTAATTTCAAAGCATTGTTCATCAGACCACTCGAAATTAATAATGTAAGCGATGTTTACTTCCAGGATGGTCAGGATGGCGGTTCTACTCTTGAAGCGAAGAAAGTAGTTGGTCTGAAAGACTGGAGAGGTATTTCATTCGAAACTAAACCTGGTTATTATACTTGGTATGGTGTAACAGACTTTGTTCTCGATTCAGCTAATGCAACTTGTAACCTTGGAGCAGGCCAGACAATTATTCCATTGTCAAGTACTGGTGTTAAGATTACAGTTAGCGGTTCAGGACTCGATACTACTTATACTTATAACAATAATGGTGCTAATGTTCTCGAAGACTTCGAAATTTACTTACCAATTACAGTTAAGTACTATTGGGGAGAAATCGAAGAAACTATTACCATTACAGTTAAGAGTACTCTCTAACAAATATAGTTACTGAATAATGATTGTTATTTTCATTGTTCTGGCGAAAAACAGCTTTTCGACTCTTGAAATTCAGTGGCGAAAATGATGACAAATTTAGAGGATGTGTTTACGAGGACACATCCTCTTTGTTTTTGTATACAAGCTAAATTGACAGTACTTTTTAAAATAGGGTTGATGAATAATGCCTATATTTGCAGTACGATAAATATTAAATTCAAATAAAGAAAATGGCCTATCAGGTTGACTCTCCAAAAGCCGAGAATTTTATCGATCATCAAGAGATCCTCGATAGTATGGCTTATGCAAAAGAACATAAGAACGATATTTCTTTAATTCAAAATATACTTCAGAAAGCATCTTCATGCAAAGGTTTAAGTCATCGCGAAGCAGCATTACTTTTAGAATGTGATGATTCCGATATAACACAGAAGGTATTCGATCTTGCCAAAGAAATAAAACAAAAGTTTTATGGCAATCGCATTGTGATGTTCGCTCCTCTTTATCTTTCCAATTACTGTGTAAATGGTTGTGTTTACTGTCCTTATCAGGCAAAAAACAAAACTATTTCACGCAAAAAACTTTCACAGGATGAGATTAGAAGTGAAGTTATTGCACTCCAGGATATGGGGCATAAACGTCTTGCACTCGAAGCCGGTGAACACCCCTTGCACAGTCCGATAGAATATATTCTTGAATCAATCAAGACGATTTACGATATTCAGCATAAAAACGGAGCAATCCGCCGTGTGAATGTAAATATTGCAGCTACTACGGTTGAGAATTATCGCAAACTTAAAGATGCGAATATCGGAACTTATATTCTCTTTCAGGAGACTTATCACAAAGAAAATTATGAAAAACTGCATCCAACTGGTCCAAAAAGTAACTACGCTTATCATACTGAAGCGATGGACCGCGCCATGCAGGGTGGAATCGATGATGTAGGTATTGGTGTATTATTTGGATTAAACACTTATCGATACGATTTTATAGGGATGATGATGCATGCTGAACATCTGGAAGCAAGCTTTGGTGTGGGTCCGCATACCATCAGCGTGCCCCGCATTTGTCCGGCCGATGAAGTCGATACAAATGATTTCCCGAATAGTATTTCTGACGAACTCTTCAAGAAGATTGTGGCCGTGACCCGTATTGCTGTACCCTATACCGGCATCATAGTTTCGACCCGAGAATCTGAAAAGTCGCGTAAAGAAGTATTAGAAGTAGGTGTTTCACAAATCAGCGGTGGTTCAAGAACAAGTGTTGGAGGCTATGCAGAAGATGTTCCTGAAGAACATAACACATCGCAGTTTGATGTAAGTGATACCCGTACACTGGATCAAATTGTGAAATGGCTCTTTGACCTTGGACATATACCAAGTTTCTGCACGGCTTGTTATCGCATGGGACGTACGGGGGATCGCTTTATGGCACTCGCCAAAACGGGACAAATCGGCAATTGCTGTGCCCCGAATGCATTGATTACACTAAAAGAATATCTCACCGATTATGCTTCGCCTGAAACTAAAAAGACAGGAGAAGCAATTATCGCTGCTGAGATAGAAAAAATACCTAACGAGAAAATACGAGAAAAAGCACGCCAAAACTTAAAAGAAATTATTGACGGAAAAAGAGATTTCAGATTCTAATCTTATATGAAACAAATTGAAACCCCTCAGGCCAACCGAATGCATATTGCATTATTTGGCCGCAGAAATAGTGGTAAATCTTCTCTGGTAAATGCCCTGACAAATCAGGATGTTGCTATCGTATCGGCTACTCCGGGAACAACTACCGACCCGGTAAATAAAGCCATGGAAATCTATGGACTTGGCGCGTGTCTTTTTATTGATACGCCCGGATTCGATGATGAAGGCGAATTGGGACAACAACGTGTGGAACGCACTATCAAGGTGATAGACCGGGCAGATGTGGCGCTTTTGCTTTGTCAACCCGATATGGAGCTGGAATTGCCCTGGCTAAAACGCCTTCAGGATAAAAACATTCCGGTTGTTCTTATCTTGAATAAAGCCGATATACTGACCGATATCCATGATGCTGCAAAGGAGATTAAAGATAAAACGGGTATTGAGCCTATCATTGTTAGTGCAAAAACGAAAGAAGGTATTGAGCAGGTTAGAGAAGCTATTCTTGAAAAGCTGCCCGAAGATTTCGGACATCAATACATAACCGGCGATTTAGTAAAAGAAGGAGATCTGGTTTTATTGGTAATGCCACAAGATATTCAGGCACCTAAAGGTCGTCTGATTCTACCACAAGTTCAAACTTTACGTGAACTTCTCGATAAAAAATGTCTGGTCATGAGTTGCACAACTGATCAGCTACAGCCTACACTTAAATCTCTAAGCTATCCTCCCAAATTAATCATTACCGATTCACAAGTCTTTAAAACGGTTTATGAGCAAAAGCCAGAAGAGAGTCAGTTGACTTCTTTCTCGGTATTATTTGCCGGTTATAAAGGTGATATCAGTTATTATGTAGAAGGCGCAGCGATTATCGACAAACTCACTGAGGAATCGCATGTACTTATTGCCGAAGCTTGTACACATGCCCCACTCCGTGAAGATATCGGTCGTGAGAAACTTCCAAGACTTCTTCGACAGAAAATAGGTCAGAATCTGAATATCGATATTGTTGCCGGTCGTGATTTCCCGTCAGACTTGTCGAAATATGATTTGATTATTCAATGTGGAGCATGTATGTTCAACCGAAAGTATGTACTCAACCGCATCGATCAGGCACAACAACAACATATACCAATGACCAATTACGGTGTCGCATTAGCGCATCTTAGTGGCATTCTCGATAAGATAGTTTTTTAATACAATATAAAATTATTTCAATGACAACAAACACGACAAAACATTTAGATAAAGACTTAATAGCTGTTTCTGATGATACAACCATCGATTCTAAAATAGAGGAGCTTCAACAAAATTATCTAAATATAATCGGACTCCTGAAAAACAGCGATTCTGATGAATATATCAATTCCCTACTCGACTATGGCAAATTCCTCGATCGCTTTGCACGATATCAGGAAGCAATGAAGGTTTATGAAAAACTTCTGCCTGCTCTGATAAAAAGAGATGGCGAGAATGCTATTATCACCGGATTAGTAACCAATTATCTGGGTTCAGTTTATGATAGTTTGGATAAGTACGATAATGCACTTGAATGTTTCAATAAAGCATTGATCATACTTACGAAACAATATGGCAAGAAGCATGAAGAGGTAGCCAAAGTTTTATTGA
>CAMTOS010000058.1 GCA_947074195.1 uncultured Bacteroides sp. | reverse complement strand
TATAAAAGTGGACCTGGAGGGAGTCGAACCCTCGTCCATACGAGGAAACCATATGTTTTCTACATGCTTATCTCTGCCTTAATTTTCGTGTGCAAGCAAGACCAGAGCCACCAACTTGCGCCTTATCCTCTAAGTTTTCGTAAGAATCGCGAGGAGAAATTCTTACTATTCCCGATTTTCCTATACCGCTGAATCAAACGCCTCGGAACAAGAGCTTTTGAGCGATATCTCGTTTTCGCCACTATGGCAAAAATAAAGCTAATCTACTATGATTCGATTAAGCAGCGAGAGCGTAATTGTTTTCGCCAGATAAAAGTTCAGTAACTGAGATTTAAGTGCTAATCACTGACGCACTGCATGCTTACATACCATTTCTGCCCGCTGTCAAATCCGGTCAAGCCCAAGCTTATGTATGCTTTAGAGATACAAAGATATATATTATACTCTTAATCAGCTTCATTCTTTAGGAATATTTTCAAATTGACATTGATTACTATTTATTTTCATAAGAGAAATTGGAAACAGAGCTTAAATAAAATTTAATCTTTAACATAAAGCAACAACACATTAGTGTGATTTTTTGTTAATTAATTAAATAAACAACACTATACTTATTTTCAATTTCTTATGAATGTGGATTGTAGATACTTACCATCTGATGCTGATGGATTACCACCGCATTGCAGAGCATGGGCAATGACGTGTCTGGCATGTGCTATTAGTATGTCTATATTAGATAGTTATATCATGAACATCGTATTGCCTACGCTTGCACATGATTTTAAAATAACTCCTTCGACTGCAACATGGATTGTGAATGGCTATCAGCTTGCCATCGTTATGTCTATTCTTCCGTTTGCATCTTTATCTGAGATTATAGGTTGCAGAAGAATTTTCCTTACGGGTTCGATTATGTTTTGTGTCACCTCATTGTTTTGTGCATTTTCCGATTCATTCACAACTCTTTTTATAGCTCGTATTTTTCAGGGATTCAGCGCATCTGCTATTATGAGTGTTAGTGTGGCATTGATTAAAAAGGTTTTCCCTAAAAAACAGATTGGTCGCGGTATGGGAATAAATGCGATGGTGGTTTCGATATCTGCAGCTTCAGGACCATCGATTGCGAGTGGTATATTGGCTATCAGCTCGTGGCACTGGTTATTTTCCATAAATATTCCGCTGGGGATTACTGCTTTCATTCTTGGTTATAAGTTTCTTCCAAGAACAGACAGAGACAATAATCGTAAATTTGATTATATCAGCGCAATTGCCAATGCCATAACATTTGGTTTACTGTTTTATACACTTGATGGTTTTGCACATCACGGCTCACTGGTCAGACTTTTTATTCAGTTAGGAGTAGTGATTATTGTAGGCTACTATTTTCTTTACCGTCAGTTTCATGATCCTGCCCCACTCTTGCCCATCGATTTAATGCGTATTCCCATATTCAGACTATCGATATTTGCATCAGTCGGCTCTTTTATTGCACAGATGCTCGCCATGATTTCATTGCCATTTTATCTGCAAAACACCATGGGAATGTCAGAGGTAATGACTGGATTGATGATTACCCCATGGCCAGTTGCAGCTATGTTTATGGGACCATTAGCCGGTTATTTAATAGAGAAGATTAGTCCGGCGATAATCGGATGTGTGGGGATGATTTTATTTTGTGTCGGCCTGTTCTTCCTTTCACGCCTTCAGGTACATTCAACTCACATTGACATCATCTGGAGAGTAGCTTTAACCGGTATGGGGTTTGCCTTGTTTCAGACACCTAATAATAGTGAAATTATGGCATCTACTCCGGCGCAGCGTTCAGGAGGTGCGAGTGGTATGCTTAATCTTGGCCGCTTAGTAGGACAAACATTCGGTACAACAGTAGTTGCTTTATTGTTTAGCTTCGTTGTAAAAGATAAGGCAACAGCTACTTCTCTTCTTGTTGCAAGTGCGCTTGCAGCAATTACAGCGGTGATAAGCATTGCAAGAGTAAGACGTAAAAAGAAATAAAAAATCCTCCGTATGCATGTATTATGCTTACGAAGGATTATATATATTGTGACTATTCTTAATTAGAATATATAACGAATCACATCATTAAAGTTAGCCCAGATTAATAATCCGAATAATAAGACCATACCTACCATTTGAGAATATTCCATGAATTTATCGCTTGGTTTACGACGAGCGATGATTTCGTATAACAGGAATAATACATGACCACCATCAAGTGCAGGAATAGGCAGAATATTCATGAAAGCCAGAATAATTGAGAGGAAAGCAGTCATATACCAGAACGAATGCCAGTCCCATGTAGCAGGGAAAATGCTTGCAATCGTACCAAAACCTCCGATTTGTTTTGCACCCTCTTTAGAGAATACATATTTCATATTAGAAATGTAGTTTGTCAGTTTATCGACACCCAAACCAATACCTGCAGGGAATGATTCAAAGAAACCATATTCTTTTTGTACCAAAGGCATCGTTTGAGCCATACTTGCTGTATAAACACCGATACGGAAAGCTGAGTCTACACGCATATCTATAGTGTGTTCCCGACCATCACGAATATAGGTTAGATTGATTTGTGATAAATCAACGCTATCATTTTCATAAGCTTTAGCAGAACGGCTTTTGCGATCGGCCATAGCCTCAACAAAATCATAGAATGAAACAGGGATGCCATCAAGAGCTATAACACGGTCACCTCGCTGCAAACCAGCATGCTGTGCAGGAGAATTTGGCATGATGCTATCTAAAACATATGGAATCTGGAAAGTAGCAAACTGCACACTGTCAGCCAACAAACGTTGCATCATATCTTCAGGGATATAAACGGCCACATCTTTATCGGCACGACGTACATTTACAATACGTGCATCTACAATCTGAGTCAATGCTTTCTCACCATATCTTTCAAATTCAACACCATCGGCAGAGATTAAAACATCACCATCTTTAAAACCAATATCTTTTGCAGTCTGGTTAAATTTCATTCCCATAGGTGCTTCCTGCAAAGGGATATACTGATCGCCCCAGGCATAAAGAATCATAGAATATATGAATAAAGCAGTGAAGAAGTTGAACATTACACCACCAACCATCACTAATAAACGCTGCCATGCCGGTTTAGAACGGAACTCCCAGGGCTGTGCAGGTTGTTTCATCTGCTCGGTATCCATCGATTCATCGATCATACCCGAAATCTTCACATAACCTCCAAGTGGTAACCAGCCTAAAGCATAAGTAGTATCGCTCTTTTTGGGTTTGAATTTAAATATAGTGAACCAGGGATCGAAAAATAAACAAAACTTTTCTACACGTATTTTAAAGAGTCTTGCAAAAAGAAAATGCCCTCCCTCATGTATTAAAACCAGCAGAGAAAGACTCAGCATCAACTGCAAGGCACGAATCAAAAATGTATCCATCGGATTATATAAGATTTTATAAGTTACTATTTTTCATGATTTCAGCAGCTATTATCCGGGCTTCAGCATCGGTTGCTACATAATCATCATATGTCGGGTGATTAATAAATGTCATTGTTTCCATCGTTTTTTCTATGACCTCACTCATGCCAAGAAAGCTGATCTGTTCACGCAGAAATGCTGAAACAACGATTTCGTTGGCAGCATTAAGTATACAAGGCATATTCCCTCCATGATGCATTGCCTCATAAGCCAATGCCAGATTGCGGAATCGTTCCGTATCGGGCTGTTCGAAAGTGAGCTGATTACATTTAGTAAAGTCCAAACGCCCGAATGCAGATGGTATACGATCAGGATATGAAAAAGCATACTGAATGGGAAGACGCATATCTGGCAATCCCATTTGTGCCTTGATAGAGCTATCTTCGAACTGAACCATAGAGTGAATAATGGACTGAGGATGGATAACAACATCGATCTGCGACGGTTCCACACCAAAAAGCCATTTAGCTTCGATAACTTCAAAGCCTTTATTCATCATTGAAGCAGAATCGATAGTAATCTTAGCACCCATATCCCAGTTAGGATGTTTAAGTGCCTGTTGTCTGGTAACACTCTTTAATTGTTCATAGCTGAATGTACGAAAAGGCCCTCCCGAAGCAGTCAGTATCAATTTCTCTATCGGATTGCCCACTTCGCCGACTAAACACTGAAATATTGCCGAGTGCTCTGAATCGACAGGCAATATCGGAGTTTTATATTGCAATGCCAGTTTGTTGATTAATTCACCGGCAACAACCAAAGTTTCTTTATTGGCCAATGCGATAGTCTTACCTGCACGAATCGCGCTCATCGTAGGTTTCAAACCAGAATAACCCACCATTGCGGTAAGCACAATATCAATTGGTCCTGATTCTACAATCTGACAAAGAGCTTCTTCGCCGGCATAAACTTTTATTGGAAGATCAGCCAAAGCTTCTTTCAGCTGATTATATTTCGATTTATTTGCTATGACAACAACTTCAGGCTGAAACTTGCGTGCCTGCAGAATAAGTTCATCTACTCTGTTATTGGCAGTAATAGCATAAACTTCATAACGTTCTGCGTGTTCTTCAATAACCTGAAGTGCCTGTGTGCCTATAGAACCCGTCGAGCCTAAGATAGCAATCTGTTTTTTTCTCTCCATATGTTCTAAATCAAAAAACTATATATTTTTCAGGGTCTACTGCTCGTCCTTTGTACCATAATTCAAAATGGAGATGTGGCCCGGTAGTTAATGCTCCTGAGTTTCCAACCACAGCTATTGCTTCTCCTGCCTGCACTTTATCGCCAACTTTTTTAAGAGAGGCACCCAAATGTTTGTAGATAGAAACAAAACCCTGATTGTGTTGTATTTGTATAACGTTGCCGGTTTCGGCTGTATAATCGCTTGCGATAACAGTACCATCCAGTGTAGCCAATACGCTTTCATTAGGATTAGCTGCTATATCTGTTCCAAAATGACGTTTGTCAGCATCGAATTTACTTGAAATCATCCCGCGGGTTGGTTTAAAGAAAATCAAATCCTCTGCTATAGGTTGAACAGTAATAGAGGTCAGATTATATTTTTCAGCTTCTTCATACTGACGACGGAATTCTTCCTCACGCTGAGTTCGATTCAATAGTGAATCTTCACGCATAGTAGTCAATGAATCCAGACTCTGTATAGTATCCACCTTAACTTCCCCACTGAATATATCCTGAATATTCAGAATATACAGATTTTGTCTGTCAACCAGGTTTTGCAATGAGTCAAGTCGCAAAGCATTATCAATGATTTGTTTGCGGACTTCAGTATTCATATAACCGGGCAAATAATTACGAAGGGGAGTAAACGCAATGATTAAAGCAGCGATAAGAAAGAGTATAGTAAGCAATGCCAACAGGACAGAAAGTCCGTTGAGTTTGGAAACACGAAGTTTAGCGATCTCTTCAAGAGTATTCTCATTGATGATCGTAAGTTTGTATTTAAACTTTATATTGTTCCAAAATGCTTTACTGCGTTTCTTTTTAGCCATTGTTTTAAGTTATTCAGGCAAATGTACTCATTTCGCCTAAGTAGCTCTTTCTTTGTTTATTCTATTTAACAATCTTCATCCTCAATTGCCTCAATATCAAGCAATCCTTCGGGAAGAGAAACTGTCATAATACGATTCTCGGCGTCAATTCCTGCAATAAATTCTTCTTGTGCAGGAATAAGCAGTTCTTCACCATCCTCCTGTTCAACCACAAAAAGTGTATTGATAGTTGTAGTATCTACATCGATGATTTTACCAATTACACCATGGTTGATATCCTCCATTTCGAAACCGATAAAGAAATTCCAGGTCAGTGATTCTTCAGGCTGGTCTTCGGCAAAATGTACAGGAAAATAGACATCAACATTAGTAAACATACGAGCTTGTTCCGCACTATCAACACCATCAAGCTTAACTAAAGCCGAAGATTCAGAACGGAAACGATATGATTCAATAAAAAACGGAACAAATATTCCATCTAACTGACAAATCAGATAATCACAATCTACCCGATCGAAAATATCATCCGTGAAAGTAAATGAAAGCTCGCCATGTATACCATGAGGCTTATTAAACATTCCGATTTTATAAACTTCTTCTTTCTTTATCATAATTATTATATACGGGTAATTCTTGCTCCGATAGCATTAAGGCGTCCTTCTATATTCTGATAACCACGGTCTATTTGCTCGATATTATGTATTCTGCTGATGCCATCAGCACTCATTGCAGCAATCAAAAGAGCAATACCTGCACGTATATCAGGCGATGTCATATTTCCGCCACGAAGTTTAAATCCATGATCGTGACCAATCACTACAGCTCTGTGCGGATCGCAAAGAATAATCTGTGCGCCCATGTCAATTAGTTTATCGACAAAGAAAAGACGACTCTCGAACATCTTCTGATGAATTAAAACACTTCCTTTCGCCTGCGTTGCAACAACAAGCAACACACTCAAAAGGTCGGGTGTAAGACCAGGCCAGGGAGCATCGGCAATCGTCATAATTGATCCGTCAATAAAAGAATCAATCTGATAATTATCCTGGAAAGGTACAAAAATATCATCACCACGCTGCTCAAGCTTAATTCCTAAACGACGGAAGCTTTCCGGAATAATACCCAGATTCTCATAAGAAACATTCTTAATCGTTATTTCGCTTTTAGTCATTGCAGCCATACCAATGAAACTACCGACTTCAATCATATCAGGTAAGACAGTGTGAGTGGTTCCTTTCAGTTCATCAACACCTTCAATAGTCAATAGGTTTGATGCAATACCACTAATCTTAGCTCCCATACGATTCAGCATTTTACAAAGCTGTTGCAAATAAGGTTCACAGGCAGCATTATAAATCGTAGTGGTACCTTTAGCAAGAACAGCAGCCATAACAATGTTAGCAGTACCTGTTACTGAGGCTTCATCCAGTAGCATATTAGCACCTTTCAGTTCTTCCGCTTTTATCTCGAAAACACCTCTTTTATCAATATATTCGAAAGATGCACCCAGATTCTGAATGCCTAAAAAATGAGTATCCAAACGACGGCGGCCAATTTTATCACCACCGGGTTTTGAGATAATGGCTTTACCAAAACGAGCTACTAAAGGGCCAACCAACATGACTGAACCACGCAAACTTGAACATTTTTTCAAGAATTCATCACTCTCAAGATATGCCAGATCTACATTTTCTGCCTTAAAACTATAAGTATCAATACCCTGTTTCGCAACTGTCACTCCCATATCTCTCATCAGTTGAATCAGATTGTTAACATCGAGAATATCGGGGATATTATGTACAATGATTTCTTCAGGAGTAAGTAATGTTGCACAAACAATTTGCAAAACTTCATTTTTTGCACCCTGAGGATAAATATCACCACTCAAACGATGTCCGCCTTCAATTATAAATGATGCCATATGGATAGTAGTTTAAAGGTATTGGGAATTCTAAGTTTAAAATTAATAACGTTTACGCTGATTGTTATTGCTACGATTATTTGTATAACCTGTATTACGACTTCTGCTATAATTACGCTCAACACGATCATTCATCAAACGGGCAATAGTATCGGTAAATTGTAATTTTCCTTCTGATAATTCAGCAAGATCCATAGCTATTTTTTGTTCATCAACAGTATCCTTATTCCAGTTTATATATGATTTCTTCATATAATTACAGATCAGAACTACCAGATTTTGTTTCTCATCACTATCAGGAATATTACAGGCATCTTTAATTAAACGCTCTATTAAACGTCCGTAATGACGATAACGAATACGTGTTGCCGGATAATTGATTGGTTCCGGTTTTGTTGCCAGATTATCTTTACGGATCAATTCATAAGGGTAATTGATTTCAAGTTTGAAATCTGACATAATCGCTAAATGATCCCAAAGTTTATGCTTGAAATCAGGCACATCACGAAGGTGAGGAAACATATTACCCATAATATTGATAATAGTGTTTGCACAACGCTGACGTTCTGCAGGGTCTTCGATAGTTAAAGCATGATCGACCATATTCTGAATACTACGTCCGTATTCAGGCAGAGGCATTCTTTTTTGTTGAGTGTTATATTGCATAATAATACTAATATCGTAATTAATCTGAGTTATAAAAGCTTTTTAGCCTGAGTAGCTACAAATTCTTTCAAATAAAATGGTTCAAAATAAGCAACATCTTTAAATTCGTTGTCGACAAATGCCTTTTCAGCTAACGGAAACATCATCTTTGCCAACGGTAGAATGTTGTCAATAAACCGTGCATTTGGATGAGTAATCTTAGTACGACATTTATCTGCACCATTACCGAAAAAGTAAACAGGCTTCTTTTCAAGAATATCAAGAAAAGAATTCTCATCTATAATTTGTGCCGATACTTCCTGAACCACATTTAATGCCCGGTCATAGACTGCCGTGTAAACTTCCATTCGGCGCGCATCAATCATGGGACATAAATATGCATCTTCGTGAAGTTCATGATATAACAAAACCGGAACACACAATACTTCAAGTGTCGGAAGTCCGATCAGAGGCAGATCACGACCATAACATAATCCTTTTGCCATAGATACACCTATTCGTAGTCCTGTATATGAACCGGGACCACAACTTACCGCAACAGCATCAAGAGGAATACCATGACTGTCAACAAACGCAAGAGCCTCATCAACAAAAACACCTAACAGAGTTGCATGAGATGGTCCTTTTAAATCTTCTTTATTGAATAACGGATGTCCATCCTGGCTAATGGTTACCGAACAGGCAGTAGTAGAAGTTTCAATATTTAAAATACACGACATAGTTGCTTTATTCTTATTATAGATTGCAAATTTAACGCATTATTTCAACAAATCGGCTATCAGTTATATATTTAAAACAGATGACGGATAGAAAGGTTGCGTTTTGTTTACCTGAAATCTATATATAAAAAGACTTCTACAATTATGATATGAACGAATATTCCATATCATATTGTAGAAGTCTATTTAAAATATTCAGCTTAATGCTGATTTTACATCATATTATTTTTTTACAACAGATGTAGTCGTTTTAACGCCATCCACTTCAATTTCCAGATAATAGATACCTGCAGCATAACTACTCATATCAATCATATGGATTTCAGCGGTCGCACGTTTAGCAGTTTCAGCAAACATTAAACTACCAGCAGTATTGTAAACTTTATAAGTAACCTCACCATTAATATCTGCATTGATTGTAACATTAGCATAATCCACAACCGGATTAGGATAAACTGTTACAGCACCATCAATAGTTGTAGATCCTATACCTGTACCACTACTAACATTTACATTGAAAGAATTATCTGTATATGCACCTGATGTATCTATTGCTCTTACAGTAACTGTAGTTTCACCTATTCGCTTACCAAGTAAGATTACACTTTCATCAGAAGAGAATACTTCAACAATTCCAGTTTCAGACAAGCTTAAAGAATATCTGAGCTTATCTCCATCAGGATCATTAAACATATCAGCAAATTCTATTGCCATTGTTGCTGTGTTTAGTGCAAGCATGATATCATCTACTTCAACAGCAACAGGTGCACGATTCACATGTTCAACATAATATGTGACAGCAGTTGTCGATGCATTATTTTTTGCATCAGATGCTATAACATTAAAATTGCGAACACCAGCATGACCATATTCAGGAGTAATAGCAAATGTGATATTAAGAGAAGATGGAGTCCAGTTATCATAAGATGTTACCTGAAGAGTATTTTCATCAATTTGTTGAATACTTATATCAGAACCATCTACAGCTTCAAATGAATCAATCTTAACAACACCGAGTGCATCTTCAAATTTCACTTCAAATGAATCGGCATCTTCATCGGTAACATTTAATGTCACTAAAGAAGCTTCTGCCTCTTTTACATAAATATTAGATGGAACAGTAACTACCGGTGCAGTGTTCTTATCCAGATAAATCGGATAATTAACTACAGGCTGTAACGGATCATTGCTTCTTACAACCAGAACTGCTTTATTGTTTCTATCCATACGAGCTGCCGCTGCATTAACCTCTACAGTTACAGCTGCAATTTCATAAGGTTCGATAGACCCACTTGTTTCCGGAGTCAGTAATTTAATCCATGTATCACCTTCAACCATTTCAAGACATGTTGCCAGATATCCGATTGAACCATATGATGCCTCAAGATCCATAGCTGCATCGTACCATTCAGAATCACCAATGCTATACATATAACGATAAGGTATTACATTTTCTTCTTTACGAATCATTCCGGCAGAATATTCATAACCAACAGGATAAGTAATACGAGCATAGAATGTTTCATTTGGATTCATATAGATATCCTTATCAAATGTAAATAATGCATAAGCACCTCTGTACACAGGATCACCATTTATATCACTACCTGCAGGCTCTTCTTTTTCAATAACCAGCTTAGATGTAGCAATAATTTGTCCGTTAACAAGATCATCACCTTGAATAATATCAAGAATTACCTCTGCATTAATCATATCACCAATGGTCAGATAAGTATAGAAGCTATTCAGATTAAATCCATCAGCCGGTGCTGTAAATTGCGTTGCACCTCTGAACTGAGTATATTTATCAAAAGAACCAATTATATAAAGCTGGTTTGAACCCGGTAAAATCGGATGATATAATGCTCTGTTGTATGATATACTTGATGGTAAATCAGGAGTTTCTTCAGCAGTATCATTACGTGTAGATTTAGTCTTACTTAATTCTACCTCATGAACAGATTCTGAAACCTGAGTGCTCATAACAGATGGTTCATTTGCAGACATTGGCATGACACCGCCATTATCGCCGCTATCAGTAGCATCTTCTGCACCAACACCCGAAGGATCGAGTTCAATACTATAGTTTAGCTTATACGAACCAATGTTTCCAAACATTATTTCAAGTTGCTCTTTATAGTCATCAGAAACACCACTTATTCTAATTTCAGGCGATGCAAACATCAAATACGGTGCTTCGGTTATGCTTAATTTAAACGGAACAGTCACTGAAGACTCAGTTAAACCTTCTACCGAGAAGACCATAGGAACGTCATAATCAGCCACAGTATAGTTATCCATTACCATAACTTTTAGCTTCAATGGCTCTTTACCAACAGTTAATACTGTACCGGGAACATATCTTGCCCAACCTACTCTTTCAGACCAGGTCCAGTCATCGAAATAAGTACCCCAATAGAACAACATACCAATTGTTGCCTCATAACCAATTAAACCATCAGCATCAACATTTGTAATTTCAAAAGGAGCAGTACCGGTATTCTTAATTTCGAAAGGAATCTCAAGATACCCTGTACCCGAAGTTGTACCTGTTACAGCTTCACATGCCACTTCTTCAGGGAACACTGCATTTGGTTCACCGGTAATAGTCAGATTCACCGGAATTTCAACAGTTGGTGAGGTAGGAACATTTGTTTTCACCTCAATTGCTGATTCATAATTGCCAGCCATTAAATCGGTATCCATTGTAATCGCTACATTAGCCATAGAAGACGGAGTAACTTTACCCGATTTCACCGGATAGAATTCAATTGCGCTATTCAATGTCATGCAGCGTTGAGGTATTTGTACACCTTCATCACCGGCATTATTCTGAAGTCCTGCCATTCCATAGATACCATTCCAGTAACCATATGTCTCATCAGCCAGTTTATACTGGAATTTAATAATACCATTGCGATACATAATTAACTGATAACATACTGAATAGTTAACAGAGTTAGCATATTCCATGAAAGAAATTACTACACGATCATCCTTAACAGTATAGAATACACCACCGGTAGAAGTCTGATCCATGAAATGGTTACCCCAATATGGTGCGATAAAGTTTGTATATAAAGTCTCTGTTGAAGGAATTGCTGTAGGTGGAGCAGGTGCTTCATTGTAATCATTAATATGATTGAAAGAGACAAAACCTACTCCATAAATATAGATTTTATCATATTTCTCACCATAATATGTTATTTCATAAGGTAATTGCACCTCAACATAATCATGATATAACCAATAAGCAAACTTTAATTGTTCACCTTCACCATTAGTTTCAATATCTTCCCAGTTATATTCTACAGATGAATCGTTTACCGAAGCACTATAAATATAGCTGAATGAAGAATTCTCATCTGCATTCAAATTATCAAAAGTGAATGTATTTTTCGGAACAATAGTATATTCCAGAGTTTCATTTCCGCCATTAAGAATCTTTAGATTTCTCTTCAGCATTGCACCACTTTCAACGGTTGCTGTAATTTCAGCAGGAGTTAACGAAATTTCCGGTGCTCCAATTACGATACCATTCAGTTTGGCAGTTAACAATGCACCGTCTTCAGTTGAAATCTTGATCTCACCTTCTAACACAGCTTCTACAGCAGTATTCATAGAAACCATAATATCTTTAGAAGTACCCGGCTCAATCTCGAGTGGCAAAGTAGCCAATGATGCAAATGCATCTGAGTCAAGAGTTATTTCAGAGATAGTTAACAGGTTTGTTCCAGAATTTTTCACCTGAATAGCTGCTTTTGCTTCTGATGTTTTAAATACAGTACCAAAATCAAATTCATCAGAACTCAACTCTGCGACAGGTTTTAAAGTTTCACCAGTAATATTAGCTTTAAAGTTAACATAAGCTACTGATTGACTTGGATCATTACTAATTACTACAAGAGAATTATGCAAATCACCGGCATACATACCTTCTGTTGCCTGTACTTTCGCTGTAATCTCTTTAGATTCACCAATTCCAATAACTCCGCTTGGTGCACTTATTTCCTGAACCATCATCTTACCAGGCGCATTTATTTTTATTGCAGTGCCAGGCATAATGTTATAATGCAGTTGTGCTTCATTGCGATAGCTATCAGTAATTACCATAGGATCCTGAACTGCTATATCTGTTATAGCAACAAAAATATTCTGACCACCCTGGAAAAGCATATAAGGGTAAATATCATCATAGAAGAATTCTATATCTCCATTTGGTGATAACGACATATGGAAACTCACCGGAGTATATTCACCAAACTGAACCAAAGCCAGTACATTGGTATATTTCACATAGAATTTTCCATCCTGATATGCATAATCAATTTTACTATCCGGAGCAAGCAACAAATTATTGAAACCATACATAGTAATCAATCCATAACCACCCACACATGTTGATGTAGCTGAAGGAGGAATACATGTATGAATTGCGCCATTATTTTCCATAGCCACAGCTCCGAAAGTAGTAATATAAACACTTTCATATTCTTTTCCATAATATGGGAAAGAGAAACCTAATGGAATTGGCTCAGACCAGTAATCGTAATCTCCAAATTGATCATTGATATTCACCGAATTGATTAACTCAGGATTATTATCATAAGCAAAACCATCAGACAAGTTCAAATTTGACACATAGGTATATCCAAACTTATGTGAAGTTTGACCTGTAGTTTCAACAATATCATCCGAGAATTTAGGGAATACATATTCTAACGGATATTTACCGGTATTACTGATTGTAAACTGTACATCACGGGCTTCGTCGTCAACCATTAAATCACCTAACTCTACAACAGTAGGATTAATCTCTATTTTAGCCGGTTCATCTGCAATACCACGCAGAACAAATGAATGTGTATTTCCATTCATATCCGAGAAAGTTACAGTACCACTATGGCTACCAGCAATTGTAGGTTCAAAAGATATATCGACGTATGAAGTAGCACGGGCAGGGAAACCACCTGCATAATAAGAAGGCAACTCGAACTGATCAGATGTACAACTAAAGTTTTGTGCACCTAAACCACCCCAGGTATTACCTACAAATGGTGCATAACCATTATTAATGACTTCAATACGCAGTGTTTTAGATTGTCCGATCAGCAAATCACCAAAATCAACCACTTTAGCAGTTTTTAAATCAGGTTCATTTCCTGTTACTGTCATTGTAGCCGGCAAATAATGGGTTGAGTTAGAACCTTCGTTTGTACTCAACGTTAGTTTAAACTTATAATTTCCATTTACAAGATTCTGGCCATCGTTAGCTACAACAACTTCCTGAGATGCATTTGGCTGTACAGAACCCGAAGTTGGATTTATTGCCAGGACTTTACTCCAGTCAGGGTTTTTACTTTTTGCAATAATTGTCCAGCCAATCTGATCTGCCATGCCTTCCAGATTACCGCCACGAAGAACTTCACTTAACAGTGTCCATGATTGCCCCATATTTGAACTATAGTAGCTATAAGAACTTCTGTATTCTTCTTCCAGCAAACCTGCAGTAAGCGGGTTTGTTTGTCCGCTTGGGAAATGAGCAACTACCCAGAATGCACTTCCCGGTTCAAAGAATAATTGCTCCTGCAAAGCGATGTCATTATTTCCTGAGAAATAAGAATAATCAACTGTCATTAGCAAACCTTCAGGACATATGGTTATGTTTCCGTCATAAATTTCAATAATAGGATTAGCTGAATTGAAATTTTCAAAACGAAGATCTGTCAGGTTAAATCCGTTTGTATATACATATGGATCAATATGGAACCACTGTGCACATGAATTCGTCAATGTTAAATCTGACTCACCCAAATATGCAGCAAGAGTTTTATAATATGAGATTTCTTCAGGATAGTCATCAGCAAAATAATCAGCTGATATCACCGGATAGTCTACACTTGACGGAATTACAGATGCTTTACCGTTATAAGGCGCAACATTGCCGGGTTTAATACCTGCAGAAGTTGTTGAATAAGCTGATGCTTTAGCCGATACTGTATTAACAGCTACTTCCCATTTCAAAAGACCCTGATCTACATTGCTTATTACAAAATTATCATTACCGGAATTGCTTTGAGCAGCATTTACAGATATCGACAATTGCGTTTTATCAAGTTCGAGTTTCGGACCAGCATTGGTTGTTGCCGATTTAACAGGAGAAATTTCAGCGGCATTTCCCCAGCGGTCAACAGCTTTAATTGCCATATAATAAGTTGTCATTGGCAACAAATCTTCCACTTCATATCCTACCAGATCACCGGTTGAATAGAATTTAGTATCCACACGTTTTTGAGGAATACCATTTAAATTATCAGCAGTAAAAGGAGAAAGACTATAATAGATCAAATGATAATTGACATTATTATCTTCCGATGCCGGAATCGTCCACTCTACATAAATGTTATCCTGACCAGGAGTCATTATAAAATCACTTACTGGCTGAGGGGCAGTTCCGTTACCCATCTGAAGCGCTTTCCATGCATCAATATAACCACTACCAAATTTGCCTTCTACACCAGGATTTCTTGTATAGAAGTCATTAACAGAAGTAATTAATTGCTGACGTAAAGTTTCATTAGGAAAATTTGGATTTCCATATTTAGATAATACCAGCGCAGCAATACCCGAAACATGCGGGCAGGCCATTGATGTACCTTCACTATAACCATATTGTCCGTTTGGCAAAGTACTATATACACCGTGACCACTGTTATATGTCATCAAACCACCAGGTGCGGTTACATCTACCCAGTCACCATAACTTGAATAAGGAGCAGGTTGAAGATCAATAGTCATTGAACCAACCGCAACAACCTCTTCCATACATGCAGGATAGAAGTTTCCTTCACTACCGGTATTACCATTTGCAAAAATAGCAAGACCACCTTTCATGAAATCACTTTCTGCTTCAGCAGTATAGAATTTAATTGCGTCTACAACAGCTTGTTCATAATAACCGGATACAGACCATCCCCATGAACACTGAGCCAATGCAGCTCCACGAACTGCAGCATAATAAAATGCCTTAGCAAAATCGGCCTGTAGATTCGAACGTGAATCAAAAACCTGGCATGAAAGTAATTTTACTCCACCCTGGCCATTACCACCGGCAATCCCGGCAAGACCGATACCATTATTATTTACAGCACCTACTGTACCTGCCACATGTGTACCATGATTATGAGCAGAGATATCACCTGTGTTAAGTACGAAATTAAATCCATAGATATCACCAACATATCCATTATTATCATTATCTGTACCAGGCAAACCATTCAGCTCAGCCTCATTGATACAAATATTTTCGGCAAGGTCAGGATGAGAATAGTCAATACCGCCATCGATAATTGCTACAATCAGATCTTTATTACCTGTTGCTATTTTCCATGCCTCAAAGACATTCGCATCTGCACCGGCAACACTACCTGACATAGAACCATCATTATTATAATGCCACTGACGACTCAACAAAGGGTCATTGAATGGCATTGCTGAAGAACGTGTTGAAGCTTCCAGAATTTCCTCCGGAGAAACCAGCGCAAACTCATTATTACCAATCAACTCCATCGGTACAATGTTTTCAGCAATTGTAATACCCGGAACCGATTTAAAGATTTGAGCTGCTTCACGTGGATTCACGTTTTCATCAAACCGGATTTCATACCAAAGATGCAAACCGTGCTTACGCGCTTTTGCCTCCATTTTTTCCACATAAGGGAAAACTCTTTCCATCTTCATTGCTTTCACTTTTCGCGAAGCAACGTCGAATGGTTCAATACCAGTTGCAACAATACCGCTACGTGTAGATACCGGTGCAATGCCTATCTGCGTAGCTACTTCAGGTTGAAGTTTAACACGCAAGACACCTTTTGTCGGTTCTAACACACCTGTTTGTGCAAACATTGCAGTGCTTACCCAAAGGCATAGCAACCACAAACATTTTTGTAAATGTTTCTGCATAAAATGTGTTTTAAATAAAAAATTGTTGTGAATAATTTGAGAAATATGAGTTTGAGCAAAATGACATAAATAATCACTCTGCTTTTATTTTCACAATAAGATTTGTTACTATATAGACATAGGAGAGACTTTCAAACTAATCAGTTTGATAAATAGCACATTACCAATTTGTAGACGTTTTACTAATGATGAGAAAGTAAAGGTGGTTTGTATTGACATAATAATTACGTATTGCGCTGTGTTTATTTCTATATTTCAGCTGCAAATATATAACTTATTAATATATAAACAAATATATTTTAATTTTTCAGCCCTTTTCAAAACAAATATGATAGTTACAATAATAATATCGCATCATTTTCTGAAGCATATTATTAATATTTTTCAATTTGATATAATACAAGAGGTATATCAGATAATATGAAGTTTTAAAGCACATTTAATCATCCATTTTGACAATATACTTACATAGAGAGAAACTTATATTTTTTACATAATTATACATTACCTTGCTTAAACCATATAAATCACACTTTTTGCCGGTTTTTATGATCTTATCTTTATATATCCGGATATTCAAACCTCTAAATGAGTTTTTACTCAATCCTAAAGGTATTCTGAAAATATTGCCTTATTTTTGCATGAAATAATATAAAGTCTTATGATACAATCAATGACGGGTTATGGCAAGGCCATTACCGAGCTTCCTGATAAGAAGATCACTTTCGAGATAAAATCACTTAACAGTAAATCACTCGACCTTTCAACACGTATTGCGCCGCTTTATCGTGAAAAGGAAATGGAAATCCGAAATGAGATATCCAGATCATTAGAAAGAGGTAAAGTCGATTTTAATCTTTGGATAGAAAAGAAAGAAACATCCAACAATGCCACAACAATTAATCAGGCACTTGTAGAAGGTTATTATAATCAGATTAAGACTATTGCAGACAATCTTCAGATTGCACTTCCTGCAGATTGGTTCCAGACTTTACTTCGCATGCCCGATGTTTTGTCTAAAACTGAAATTAATGAACTGACTGACGAAGAGTGGAAGATTGCTCAGGGAGGTATCAAAGAAGCCATTGCTCATCTTACCGATTTCCGCAAGCAGGAAGGTCTGGCACTCGAAGCAAAATTCCGCGAGAAAATCGGCAACATCCGTTCACTTCTTGAATCGGTAGCTAAATACGAAACCGAACGTATTACAAAAATCAAAGAACGCATCACTGAAGCTTTAGAAAAAACTCTTAGTGTGGATTTCGACAAGAACAGACTGGAGCAGGAAATTATCTTCTATATCGAAAAACTGGATATTAATGAAGAGAAGCAGCGTCTGGACAATCACCTGAATTATTTTATACATACACTCGAAGGTGGTAGCGGACAAGGCAAAAAGCTTGGTTTTATCGCACAGGAAATTGGTCGTGAGATTAACACCATGGGTAGTAAATCGAACCATGCCGAGATGCAGAAGATTGTTGTTCAGATGAAAGATGAACTTGAGCAAATCAAAGAACAGGTTCTTAATGTAATGTAATCCAATTAATCGATTTTATTTTATTATATGAATGGTAAACTAATTATTTTTTCTGCACCATCAGGTTCGGGAAAATCTACAATTATACAATTCCTTTTAAAACAAAATTTAAATCTGGCTTTTTCTATTTCGGCAACCAGTCGTGCACCCCGCGGTAAAGAACAGGATGGCGTGGATTATTATTTCATGTCGCCCGATAAATTCCGCCAGCACATTGCACAAGGAGATTTTCTGGAATATGAAGAGGTTTACACCAACCGCTATTACGGCACATTGCGCCAATCTGTGGAGCAACTCCTTGCTGAAGGTAAGAATGTGGTTTTCGATGTGGATGTAGTTGGTGGTTGCAACATCAAGAATATTTATGATGGCAAAGCACTTTCTATCTTTATTCAGCCACCATCAATCGATGAGCTGAGAAAGAGATTAAACGAAAGAGCTACAGATGCGCCTGAAGTTATTGAAGATCGTGTGGCAAAAGCAGAATATGAGCTTACTTTTGCACCAAAATTCGATAAAGTGATTATTAATGATAACCTGTCTGTTGCCGAAGAGGAAACTCTGGCAGCTATCAGAGCTTTTCTTGCACTGTAAAAGATGATTAAAACGGGGATTTTCAGCGGTTCATTCAATCCGGTTCATATCGGACACCTTGCACTTGCCAATTATTTATGCGAGTTCGAAGGGCTTGATGAGGTGTGGTTTATGGTTACACCGCACAATCCACTGAAGAATCAGTCTGACTTATGGCCCGATCAGTTCAGATTAAAACTGGTAGAAAGCGCCATTGCCGGCTATGATAAGTTTAAAGCATCCGACTTTGAATTTACACTTCCCCGCCCATCTTACACTGTTAACACATTAGAGAAATTATCTCTTCAATATCCCGATCGTCAGTTTCATCTGATTATCGGGTCTGATAACTGGCAATTGTTTAACCGTTGGTATAAAGCCGATGAAATAATTGCCCGTTATCATCTTTTAGTCTATCCGCGTCCGGGTTATCCGATAGATGATGAAGCCGGATTTCCGGCGTCAGTTCGCATGACCAATGCTCCGGTATTTGATATCAGCTCTACTTTTATTCGCGAATCACTTGCTCAAGACAAAGATATTCGCTATTTTCTTCATCCCGAAGTTTATAAAATTATTGCCGATAACAGAAGCGAGCTTTTCTAAAGTTTCAACTGTGGAGTTAGTAATGTAATTAAGACAATCTCTGCTTTCGCCCCTATCCTTATTTTTCGTCTTGATGTACCCAGTCCGTTTGTTACAATCATTGGCATACCCTGCGAATTAAACATCTTCCCCTTTAGAAATCTTTTTCCGTATTTCGA
>CAMTOS010000057.1 GCA_947074195.1 uncultured Bacteroides sp. | reverse complement strand
CAAAAACACTCCATGCATTGAGTAACTTTTCTCAATGGTTTACCTAACTCTTCTTAAAGTATTGAGAAAAGATATGATAAGTACAACGTAAAAGCATCTTTCACAAAACAGCTAACAAACTATTTATCAGCAATATACAAAACCAACAAAATCAGTCTTTCGGCAAGCGCTAATCAGCGTGCTGAGGAACGCTTCTCAGCTAACCAGAAAGCGCTGCCTGGCAAGCCAGACAGCGCTAATCAATAAATCATCTTCCGATGTTTAATTTTTCATTCCCGAATTCAATATCAGATATAGATATATTTCAGAATAAAGAGTATAGCCAAAATATACATTGTCGGAGTAATCTTCCTGAATTTACCACTAAGCAAATTCAGAATTACATAACTAATCATACCTAAAAGAATACCGTCAGAGATAGAGTAAGTCAGTGGCATCATGATCACACAAATAAATGCCGGTATGGATTCCGAGAAGCGATCGAAGTCGATAAGTTTGATGGGCGACATCATAAACAGACCGACCAAAATCAGTACAGCTGCTGTTGCTGCCGAAGGAATGGCAAGAAATAGAGGTGAAAACAATAGTGAAACACCAAAGCAAATGGCCACAGTGAAGGCAGTCAGACCGGTGCGGCCACCTTGCGCCACACCCGATGCACTCTCTACATAAGTGGTGGTAGTTGATGTACCAAAGCAAGCACCGGCTATGGTTGCAATTGCATCGGCCATAAAGGCTTGCTTAATTTTAGGTATCTTTCCATCCGGTTGCATCATATTGGCTTTTGTAGCCACACCTACTAAAGTACCGATAGTATCGAACATATCGACAAAAAGGAAGGTAAATACAATGACTACCATATTCATGGAGAAGATTTCGTCCCACTGAAACTGCATAAAAATAGGATCAAGTGAAGATGGAAGCGATACAATCCCGTCATAAGTGGTTATTCCCATGGGAATACCAATAACGGTGGTAATAAGGATACCCAATAGCAAAGCGCCTGGTACGTTTTTGGTGATCAGCACACCGGTAATGATAATACCGATAATGGCCAGCAATGCACTTCCCTGCGTGATATCGCCGAGAGTAACGAGCGTTGCATCATTGTTTACAATCAACCCTGCGTTTTGCAAACCGATAAATGCAATGAAAAGTCCGATACCTGCCCCGATTGCATTTTTAAGTGTAACGGGGATAGCATCGACAATGGCCTCGCGCATATTGGTGAGGGTAAGTATAATAAAGATAAAACCTTCGATAAGAATAGCCGTAAGAGCGAATTGCCAGGAATGGCCCATACCAAGGCAAACAGAAAACACAAAGAAGGCATTCAGCCCCATACCCGGTGCTAAAGCAAATGGAAGTTTGGCCCAGAAAGCCATAACAAGTGTACCGATAATAGCAGCAAGAGCGGTAGCGGTAAATACTGAGTTGGCAGGCATACCACACATGGCAAACATACTTGGATTCACAGCCAGAATGTATGACATAGTTAGAAAAGTAGTAATACCGGCTAAGATTTCTGTACGAATCTTGTTTTTTGCGGGATTAAACCCGAATAATTTTTGTAACATTATTTTTTGTATCATTTAAAATCTATCAGAAAGTCCATTTGGCAGCGAGTGTAGGAATAGCATAGAAACCTTTACCCACAAAATTGTTAGAAAGTTCCACTTCACCGCCAAAGCTTAGGTTTATATCGTTCCATCCTTTTATTTTGTTAAGGTTCACCCAGAATTGTGGTTCAGACAAGAAGATATATTCGGTATTTAACCATGGGCGATGTTCGCGCCAGAAATCGACAAAACCAGAAAACGTACACCAGCCTTTGGCAAACTGAATGCCCCATACACCGGTAATCTGGAAATTCTGTTCCTGTTTCTTGTTCTCAAAATCTACGGTACGTGGAATATATTTGTACATCAGACTAAGCGACCATGTTTTAGTATAGTCTTTGCTGTGGCCCGAATAAGTTGGTCCTACCAGCCATGCATTGTTAAATGAGCTGACTTTGCTGTTCAGACCTCCGTCGAACTCCACGTGTATAGAGAGCCAGTTGACTTTTGAATCTTGCCAGAAGTTGAATTCGCGTGAGATTTCCCAATATGCACCAACCACTTTGCGGTTATAATCCATATCGACAAAGAAATAAGTACTACCCCATTTATCGGGTCTGAACATTTCGACAGTTGTCGTCATTTGTGCACGGTCGGCCGCATCGCCATCAAGATCGCTATAAAGCTGGCGTCCAAAATCGTAGTGAAACTGAATGTTCTGTGCCTGAACTGTGGCAACAATGGCTAAAACAGCCACAATAAAAAGAAACGTTTTTTTCATCGCAAAAAAGTTTTTATTAAACATCATAAATTATAATTCCAGATTCATAGAGGTATCCCCCTTTTCATTAATACCAAACTCATAATCTTTTCCGGGCAAAATGGCATTCAACCCTACTCCCACGATTGCCGCTACTGCCAGTCCTGAAAGATTAGTAAAACCGATAGAGATGGAAGATCCTTCGGTGCCATACTGTATGCCGATAGCGAGAACAAGAATGAGTGCAGCTACAATTACATTGCGCGATTTTGAGAAATCGACCTGATTTTCGACCACATTGCGTACACCTACAGCCGAGATCATTCCGTAAAGAACCAATGAAACTCCTCCCATTGTTGCAATTGGCATGGCGCTGACAAGGGCAGCGAATTTAGGACTGAAAGAGAAGAAGATAGCAAAAACTGCTGCAATACGAATGACGCGGGTATCGAAGACACGAGTCAAGTTAAGTACTCCGGTATTTTCACCATAAGTGGTATTGGCCGGTGCACCAAATAAAGATGCAATACCGGTAGCAACTCCGTCGCCCATCAGCGTGCGGTGCAGCCCGGGTTCTGTCAGGAAGTTTTTGCCAACGGTTGATGAAATAGCACACATATCGCCAATATGCTCAACGATGGTAGCCAGCGCAATAGGCATAATAGTTAGGATAGAAGCGATGATCAGACTAACATTTGGGTTCTGAATTACCGGCCAGATGGTATCTTGCTGTTGCACCGGCCAGCCAATCCATGTAGCTTCATATACGTTGGTGAAATCGACTTTACCGAGAATGGCAGCCAATATGTATGAACCGATAACACCAAGTAAAATCGGAATAATCTTTATCATTCCTTTTCCCCAGATATTGCTGACGATAACGATAGCAATAGCAACAATAGCAATAAGCCAGTTGTCCTGACAGCTGGAAATGGCGGTACCCGATAGTGTCAGACCGATGCTGATAATAATAGGACCTGTAACGATAGGCGGAAAATACTTCATTACCTTTTTAGTGCCGTACACTTTGATCAGTGCAGCAACCAGAAAATAAATCAATCCGGCAAAGAAGACACCAATACAGGCATAGGGCAAAGATTCCGCCTGGGATAAGCCATATTCCTTGCCCAGCACTACCACCGTGGCATAACCGCCAAGGAAGGCGAAGGATGAACCCAAAAAAGCTGGAACTTTATATTTTGTAAGAACATGGAACATGAGTGTTCCGAAACCGGCAAATAATAATGTTGCCGAAACTGAAAGACCGGTAATAGCAGGTACTAAAACCGTTGCACCAAACATAGCAAACATGTGCTGAAGTCCTAAGAGCAGCATTCGCGGACGTCCAAGAGAGCGGGCATCAGTGATACTTTCCTCTTTTGCGTGTGATTTTCTCATTGTGTGATATAAAATAAATTGTATTTAGTAATTCGCTAATTATTAAGCACATAGCCCTGTTTGTCAGGAGACAAACAGGGCTATACAGGGCAAAATATATTCAATATACTACATTCTGGAAAATGATTGTGACAAGAGAATAACGTTTGCATTAAATTGTAATTTTATAATTCTTATGCAAATGTAGATAATCTTTTAGCATTCAGCAATAAAAGTATTATCTTTCAATCGAATTAGAACAAAAGAGTTTAAAATATGAAAGCATTGGTCATCGGAGCCACGGGAGCCACAGGTAAGCCACTCGTGATGGAATTATTAAAAAATACTGATTATACCGAAGTCGTAATTTTCGTTCGTCGTGCTACCGGTATTATCCATCCTAAACTCAAAGAATATATCTTAGATTTTAATGATATCGAAAGTTATTCTGATATAATAAGAGGTGATATATTCTTTTGCTGTATGGGCACTACATTAAAAGCAGCCGGATCGAAAATGGCACAATGGAGAATTGATTACGAAATTCCTCTTGAGTTTGCCAGGATAGCCAAAGAAAATGGCATTAAATCTTTTGTACTTGTTTCTTCAGGAAATGCAGATTCCAGAAGTAAAATTTTTTATTCCAGAATGAAAGGCGAACTGGAAGAAAAGATTGAAACGCTCAATTTTAAGCAATATATTGTGTTTCGTCCGGGATTATTAAATCGTCCTGAAAGCGATCGCTTTACAGAAAATGCAGCAGTTTCTGTTTTGAATTTCTTCAATCGTTTAGGAATGCTAAAGGCTCAAACTCCTTTGCCGACTCCCCTTTTAGCTCAGAAAATGATTAAAGCACCTGGTATTCTTCCCGATGGAATATCTAAAATCAGCACTGAAAAAATCTTCACTTTCTGATTATCATTAATCATCTTTTCTATATTTCCGCTTTTATCTTGAATGATTTGATAATATTTTATTGATGTTGATTTGTTATTAGCAAAAAGATAATCATGAAAGATAAAATAAGCTGGAAAGGAAAACTCGTTCTTATCACCGGAGGCGCTTCGGGAATAGGTAAATTGATGGGAGAAATAGTTCTGAAACAAGATGCTGATCTTATCATATGGGACATCAATGAGGTTGGTGGTGTAGCTGTTATGAAAGAGTTTTCATCTATTGGAAAAGTGATTTTTCTGAAAGTCGATTTATCAAATGTTGATGAAATAAATTTCATGGCAAAGTATGTGACTTCCACTATCGGCACGCCCGATATCATCATTAATAATGCAGGAGTAGTTACTGGAAACATGTTTTCAGATAGTAATGAACAAGATATTCAGTTTGTAATGGGTATTAATGCCTATGCCCCGATGTATGTCACTCTTTCTTTTATAAATTCAATGATAAAACGAAATAGTGGTGCAATTTGTAATATTTCATCTATGGCAGGGTTGATTTCAAACCCAAGAATGTCTGTTTATGCTGCCAGTAAATGGGCTTTAATTGGCTGGAGTGATAGCCTGAGACTTGAAATGGAAATAACAGGAAAAAATATATCGGTTACTACGGTTATGCCTTATTATATTGATACAGGTATGTTTACCGGTGTAGGCAGATCATTTATCCCGCTACAACATGCAGATTTTGTAGCAGGAAAAGTAATAGAAAGCATTGAAAAAAGAAAAGCTATGGTGATTATACCAATGAAATACTGGATGATTCGTTTAATGCAGGGATTGTTGGGTGTCAAAGGTTTTGATCTGATAATTGGGAAATGGGGTAAAGTCTACCAAACGATGAAAACTTTTACCGGAAGGAAGTAATGATATATACTGAATTCATCATTCTGTGAGATATTTATAATAATCGTTTTGATATTTATAAATATCCAGTATATTGCATTATCCTTAATTTAAACGAAAAATACATTAAAATGAAACAACACATTTCTATCCTCTTAATCTTCCTTTCTCTATCCATAATGACTTGTCTGGCATCTGACCGAAAGAAGTATAATTTTAATAGCGAATGGCTTTTACAGGTTGGCGATAATCAGAATGCTTATCTTTCGAATTTTGATGATAGCAGTTGGACAAAAATTACTTTACCAAGAGCTTTTAATGAAGACGAAGCATTCAGATTACCTATTGATCAGCATACGGATACAGTGATGTGGTATCGTAAACGTTTCAGGATTCCGCAACAGTCTAAAAAACAAAAAGTATTCATCGAATTCGAGGGCATAAGACAAGGTGGGCATTTTTATATCAATGATCATTATTTGGGCTTGCATGAAAATGGTGTTATGGCATTTGGTTTTGATTTAACTCCTTATATCGTAGATGGAGAAAATGTTATTGCAATCAGAATAGATAATGACTGGCGGTATAAAGAAGAGAGTACCGAATCGGTATATCAATGGAATGACCGCAATTTTAATGCTAATTATGGTGGTATTCCCAAGAATGTTTTTCTCCATATCACTAACCCCACTTATCAGACTCTTCCACTTTATAGTAATCTGAATACAACCGGCGTTTATATTTATGCCACAGATATTGATGTAGCAAATGGAAAAGCTACGATTAATGCTGAATCTGAAGTGAAGAATGAAACATCACGTGTTCAGAATTTAAAATATCAGGTAGAGTTGTTCGATAGAGATGGGGAAAGTGTAAAACAGTTCGATGGTGAATGTATTTCTCTAAATCCCGGAGAAACTGCAAAAATCACAGCCTCGGCCAATATCGGTAATCTGAACTTCTGGAGTTGGGGTTATGGATATCTTTACGATGTAAAAACCAGATTGCTTGATCAGAATAATAATGTTATTGATGAGGTAAATACCCGAACCGGTTTTCGTAAAACAAAGTTCGGAGAAGGGAAAGTCTGGCTTAATGATAGAGTGATTCAACTTAAAGGGTATGCGCAACGCACCAGTAATGAATGGCCTGCGGTTGGTTTATCTGTTCCGGCGTGGCTTAGTGATTATTCAAACAATCTTATTGTTAAGAGCAATGGTAATCTGGTACGCTGGATGCATGTTACTCCATGGAAGCAAGATGTGGAATCTTGTGACCGGGTTGGACTGATTCAGGCTATGCCGGCAGGAGATTCCGAAAGAGATGCTGATGGTCGCCGCTGGGAGCATCGTCTGGAGCTGATGAGGGATGCAATCATTTATAACCGAAATAATCCAAGTATATTATTATATGAATGTGGCAACAGAGCAATCAGCGAGGAGCATATGGCCGAAATGATGGAAATCCGTAATCTTTACGATCCTTATGGCGGGAGAGCAATTGGTTCGCGTGAAATGCTTGATAGTGAGATTGCGGAATGGGGCGGCGAAATGCTATATATCAATAAAAGTGCTAAACATCCGATGTGGGCAACGGAATATTGTCGTAATGAAGGATTAAGGAAATATTGGGATGAATATAGTTACCCTTTCCATAAGGAAGGTGATGGCCCGCTATACAGAGATAAGCCTGCAACAGAATATAATCATAATCAGGATCAATTTGCCATAGAACTGGTTCGCCGATGGTACGATTACTGGAGAAATCGTCCGGGTACGGGGCGCAGAGTAAGCTCTGGAGGAACCAACATTATTTTTTCGGATACCAATACGCATTTTCGTGGTGAAGAGAATTATCGTCGGAGTGGTGTGACTGATCCTATGCGAATTGAAAAAGATGGTTTCTTTGCACATCAGGTGATGTGGAATGGTTGGGTGGATACAGAAGCACCTCAGACATATATTATTGGACACTGGAATTATCCTGAAAATACAACTAAACCGGTTTATGTTGTTTCAAATGGAGATCATGTTGAACTTCTACTAAATGATAAACCGGTTGGGGAAGCAAAACGTGATTATAATTTTCTTTATACGTTTGATGATGTAACTTTTGAACCCGGAAAACTCGAAGCTATTAGTTATGATAAGAATGGAAATGAACTAAGCCGATATGAGATTAATTCGGTTGGCGAAGCTACAGATTTAAAGTTGACACTCATTCAAAGTCCTGCAGGCTTTCATGCGGATGGCGCAGATCTGGTTTTAGTGCAAGTAGAAGTGGTGGATAAAGATGGCAATCGTTGCCCGTTAGATAACAGATTAATACGCTTTTCTTTGACTGGTGAAGCTGAATGGCGCGGTGGCATTGCTCAGGGGACAGATAATTATATTTTAAATCAGGATTTACCGGTAGAATGTGGCGTGAACAGAGTTTTAATCAGAAGCACAACAAAGGCCGGAGATATACTACTTACAGCTAAAGCTGAAGGATTGCCCGATAATTCTTTAAATTGGTCATCAATACCTGTTGAAGTATCGAATGGACTAAACCAATATCTTCCCAATGAACTTCTTGCCGGCTATCTTGACAAGGGTGCTACTCCTTCTACCCCCTCCTATTATGATACTAAAAAAGAGGTCCTTATTGTGTCTGTTAATGCAGGAAGCAATTCTGATAAAGTAAAGAATAGTTTTGATGACAATGAAATGAGCGAATGGAGTAATGATGGTAATTTAGGCAATGCATGGATTACTTATAATCTTGAAAGAGAAGCTACAATCAATGAGATTTGTATGAAGCTAACTGATTGGCGATCGACAAGTTATCCGTTAGAAATTTTCGCAAATAATGAACTTATCTGGAGCGGAGAGACCGATAAAAGTCTCGGATATGTACATCTTTCAGTAAAACCGGTTAAAACCGATAAAATAACCATCAGCCTGAAAGGCAGTACATCTGATAGCGATGCATTCGGTCAAATCGTTGAAATGGAACCTGATAATCAGTTTGAAATAGATAAATCAGAGGGAAATAGAAATGTATTATCGATTGTGGAAATAGAATTTCTGGAAAAGGTGAATCGGAGATAACTGTTATAAGTTTACCAAAATCCATATAATATAAAAAATCTCCATAACCATTCAACTGTTTGGTTATGGAGATTAATATTAATTGATATAACTATATCGTGTTTGCAGAGGGGTTAATCTTCTTCCCAACCAGTATAACGATAACCTGATACATGGTATACAGCACCCGGATCTTTAGTCGTTGTATATGTAAATTCAATAGTATCAACAATAGTACCTGAAGGTGCAGTACCACCCTTGAGAGTTACTTTTCCATCGGGAAGTGTAAATGTTTCTTCAGAAGAAGCTACATTGCCTGCAAGATTCTCGATATCTGAACCAGAGAAAGACAATGAACTTACATCACAACTAACTTTACCGTTAATAGCATAAGCAGTATTTGTTGTAATACCTGCACCTACACGTACCCAGCATTTATCTTTATCATTGAACGTTGTATTACCAATCATACATCTGGTATAAGATGTGGCAACAGTTGTCTCTCCATCAGCTGTACGTAATACTTCAACCATATATTGACCACCAAGAGGATGGATAGGTGTATAATCAATATCATAACCATTGTCGCATGAAGCAAAAGCAAGTATCATGCTGAACAAAACAAGTATATTTTTAAATTTCTTCATATGTTAGTCTTCTTAATAATTTGCAATAATTTTATCATTGTACCTGCCACCACATTGGTGTTACAAGACTTTTTGTAGCCGGTGCATTTGGATTATACTGGCTTGATGCATCTGGAACAAGTAAGCGACGTGGATACTCACCCGGCTGTAGTACGCTATCAGCAGGGTCTACCAAAGTACCTAATACATAACCATCTGTAAGTGTTCTGTGACGTGGTAAATAACTTTCGCGTACAGTCTCAGCATCACTGATAGCAGGAATACCTGTACGGTTACGGTCAAACCAGCCATCCCATGAATTTGCTTTAGCATAAGATACCCATTTCTGAGTCATAATAGAAAGCATCATTTTTTCTTCTGATGAACTATCAAATTCATAAGCTCCGTCTGCAGCAACAAAAGAAGATCCATCAAGACCGAAACGTTCGAATGCTGCTTTTACAGCTTCATCATAAGCTTCTTTCGCTTTAGAAGAATTGCCTGTTCTGGCATATACTTCTGCAACCATAAAACCTATTTCGGCTTTGTTCATTAAATATACCGGATCATTATAAGCTTGTTTGAAACGAGATGTAGCTACAATTTCTACTTCACCAGTGTTTGGTTTATCACCATATGGAAGTCCTTCATATTTAATTGAATCAGGCAAAACTGCGCCATTAGCAATAGCTAGTTGAGCATTGTAAGTCAATTCATAATAGTAAGCAACACGTGGATCTTCATACTCCAGCAAATATTCAAGGAAAGTATGGCATGCACGCATATTTTCACGTGTATTCAACTGACGGATGTTATATTCATACAGTGGATTTCCTTTATTTGTTGCATCTTCAAAATCAACCATTGCACAATCTGTTGTCAATAAACCACCAGCTTCTACCAAAGCTGTGATTGCTGCTTGATTTGCATTGAAATCGCGCATCAGGATTTTAAGCTTCAATGTTTTTGCGAAAGCAATCCAATTCGTCATATTACCTCCAAAGAAGAAATCAAGACCACCAATAGAAGGATTTGAACTCGCCATAGCATCAGCTTCTTTTGCAATAGCAGAATCGAGCATTGCAAGAATTCCCGGATAAACAACAGTTTTACTATCATCATATTCAGGATTTGGATATTCACTGTTATTAGCTTGCGTAAATGGTATATCACCATACAAGTCAGTCAGGATATGAAAGTTATAAGCTTTCATAACTGTCGCTATTACCCAATAATTCCAGGCTTCTTCTTCTTCAGCCTGTTCGAGAATAATTTTAATATCAGGGAAAGTATTTGAATAAGCATTTGTCCAGAAAGCATTATAATTTGCTGTTGTGAGACTATATAAACATGTTGTGTTATACTGGTTGGTAGAGTTTCCCTGTGTTACATACTGCATCCACATCGATCCGATCAGATCACCATTTAATCCTAACTGTGCAATGGTAGAAGCTCCTACAGAAGGTAGCAATGTGCTCATTGTTGCTGTGCCGGGGTAGTTCGGATTCGTATTTATGTCCAGATAATTATCGCAAGAGGTAAATGTCAGCCCCAATGCAAGAGTTACTATAGATAAGAATTTGTATTTTTTCATTGTCTGTAATTTTTAATAATTAGAATACAACTTTTACAGCGAAACCAATATTTCTTGTTGATTGTGTACCTGTAGTTTCACCAAATTCAGAGAGCAGATCATTTCCTAAGTTAGAAACTTCAGGGTCTACATAGTTATTTGATTTTGGAGTTTTAAGGAACAGATTACGACCAATCAAAGTAAGATTTAACTGACTGATAGAAGTATTTTTGAACCATGCTGAAGGGAACTGATAATTCAATGCCACTTCACGAAGTTTAAAATAATCACGCTTAAGAATAAATCTTCTCAGAATTTCTGCATCATACGAATAGTTACCCTGAGCATAAGTCATATAGTCGGCGCGAATTACAATATTATTTTCAACATACTGACCATCTACAATTTTCACTGCATTTGGAACCACATATGAGTTACGTTCATTGAATACGGTCTGAGTAGAGTTACCATTAAAATGAGTGATATATGAAGTATTCGAAACCATCATACCACCTTTTCTCCAGTCACCCACAGCAGTAAGTGTAAAGTTCTTCCATGTTACACTTGTATTGAAACCCATAGTAAACTTAGGCTGCGAAGAACCGACAACTTCTTTTTTGTTATCGTCCTGGTTTAACCAACCATTATTATTTACTACTCTGTAACCATAGTATGGACTATTCTCATCATCAACAGTCTGTACAGCAGGAATACGGAACTGACCAACTTCCTGTCCTTTTTCAAGAACATATTCAATACCACGCCAAGAAGTATAAGTATAGTCTTTCAAACCATCCCATAGTTCAACAACTTTACTCTTGTTTTTAGCAAATGTAAAACCAACGCTCCATGTCCAGCCATTAGTATTGCGAATAGGATATGCAGTAGCCATCAATTCAACACCACGGTTCCTGATTTTACCCACATTACGTGTTTCTTTAGTATAACCAGTTTCAGGAGCAAGAGCAGCTTCAATAATCTGATCTTTAGTTGTTCTGTCATAATATGCTACATCAAACTGTAATAAACCTTTAAACAAGTGAGCTGACAAACCAAATTCCATTTCGGTTGTAATTTCCGGTTTCAAATCAGTACTTGGTTTAGTTGTGTTTTCAGTCAAACCAGTAACTCCATTGATTGGAAGATAAGTATAATAGAAACGACCTGGTTTAAAATAAGTTTCAGTTTTGTAAACACCAGCATCACTACCAGTCTGTCCATAGGCAGCGCGTAGTTTGAAGAAGTCTACATAATTATCTTTTAAAGCAGGGAAAAGTTCTGAAACAACCCATGAAACATTGGCACCGCCATAGAAGAAGCTTCTGTTATTTTTAGGCAATGTAGATGACCAGTCATTACGGGCAGAAAGATTTAAATACAAATAGTTTTTGAAACCAAATTCAGCCTGAGCAAAAGCACCGATCAAACGACGTTTCCATGAGTCAGGATCAGCTGTTGCACCTGTTGTTGAGTTCAATAAGCTATACCATCCAGGAATATCAAGACCATCAACATAACCACCGGTACGATCGAAACTACGTTGATTTAAATTCCATCCGGCAGCAGCATTGATTGAAAGCGCATTGTCAAATACATTATAGTCAGCCTGCAACCATGCAGTTGCATCTATCTGAGCCTGACGATAAGCATATTCACCATAATAACCGTTCTCAGGGTTTTTACCCCCCATAGTACTATATGAATCGTCACTATAAGTCAGTTTAGCATTCATATTCTTACGACTTGCATTTGTAAAGTCACCACCAAGACGACCTACTGCTTTTAAGCCTTTGTAAAGATCAAGAGCCAATTCAACTTTACCATATACACGGTCATCAGAATAAGTATAATAGAAATTATCTACCATCCAGTAAGGATTCTGTGCATACCATGTATAATAGTTGTCAGTATCAAAACGAACATCATTATAGTCTTTCTGATCTGCGAAACTAATATCTACTGCATGTTGCAAAAGTTCCATATTCATACTGTCAGCACGACGAATATTCTTATGAACATAATTCATTGTCATATCGAATGTCAATCGGTCGGCTTTTGCATAACCGCGTAAAGAGAAAGTGTTACGATCATATTTATCACCGTTGTTAGGTAATAAACCATTAGAGTAGAGATTACCATAAGTAGCAACTACTCCTAATTTTTCACCTCCGGCACGTACACTTACAACATTGTTTGTCTCGAAACCGGTTTTATAGAAATCACGGATGTTATTTTTCACATAAGAATAAGGTTTCACCATTTGCGGATCGAGTGTAGAAGAACCCCATTCATGCATTGTACCATCCAGACGAGGTCCCCATGAACCATTTTCTGCACGGTCCCATGATCCCCATCCCTGGCCAAATAAATCCTGCGTCTGCATTGTACGTAGCACATCAGAGAAAGTATATGCACCATCATATACAATTGAAAATTTTTCTGTACTTGCCTTTTTAGTTGTAATCATGATTACGCCATTGGCAGCACGTGACCCGTATAAAGCAGTAGCAGATGCACCTTTAAGTACTGTAACTGATTCAACATCTTCCGAGTTGATATCATTTACACCCGAACCAAAGTCAGCATAATTGTTACCACCCAAACGATCTGAATTGATTGGCACACCGTCCACAATATAAAGTGGAGAGTTGCTGTTCAAAGAAGAAATACCACGAATCAAAACTTTTTGTGATGAACCTGTCGATCCACCATTCGTAATATTTACCCCTGCCACTTTACCGGTCAAACCTGACATTACAGAACCCGAACGTGCTGCATCAAGTTTATCCGATTTTACCGTAGATGCCGAGTATCCAAGACCTTTTTCACTTCTTTTCATACCCATGGCAGTAACCACAACTTCGTCAAGACTCTGAGCGTCAGATTTTAGTGCAATTTTCATCACACCTTCTTTTACCGCTACTTTCTGTGGAATCATACCCACAAAAGAAACTGTAAGAGTTTTTGCCGATGACGGAATACGCGGAAGGCTAAACTGACCATCCATGTCAGTAATTGTACCAATATTAGTTCCGTCCACTAATACTGAGGCTCCAACAATAGGATCTCCATCCTCTTCTGAAATTACAATACCTGTTACCTTAAGATTTTGTGCTGTTATCGCACTCACGCTAAAAATTAAGCATGTTAAAAACCATACAACCTTTTTTTTCATAAAGAAATCTAATTTGGTTAATGTTACATTATTTATCCCTTTTACTCATTTACGTGTTATTTTTCTGCAAATTTATATATTAATATGACATTATGAAATTATTATCTCATCTTTTTACATCTATACTACATTTATATTCATGATCAGGTGTTAAAATGCGTTTTTAACAAAGTCATAAATAACAATAAATCAACTAAATAATTACAATTTAAGCAGGTTTTAATATTAACATATTTTTTAATAAAAAAAAAGGATTGCCCGAATTCTCTAAATTCAGACAACCCTTTATAGTTGTATTTTTTTTCAGATTTTGTCTATTTAAATTCTAATAATGTCATGTCTGACTTTCTTCTTTATCTTCAGGCATATATCCTTTAGGCCATTTTGATTTCTGGCTTGGCTTACGTCCCTCAATCTGGTAATCGAAAGGTTCAAATATAGAATCGGGGTCAATCCAACTCTTTTTTCGCCGTGAATAAATAATAAAAGGAATCAGAGTAAAAACAATAACGCTAATAACCAATATCAGTGTATAAGTTAACGGACTACCAATTGAAATTTGAGAAGGTGGTACAAAACTCAAAGATACAGCAAGAACAGCACCAATCAGTCCGATGCATCCCACAAACCAAATACCAAATTTACCTAACGGTATTTTAAAAGGACGTGTTTTGTTGGGCGCTGTATATCTGAGCCGTAATACAGATACATACATAATGATATACATCCATAAGTAAATAATAGTAGCCAACTGAGATAAAATCTGGAAAGCAGACTGAATAGTAGGCAAAATAGCCAGCAATACAGTAAGCATAGTCACAAAAATTCCCTGAACAATAAGTATAGGCACCTGAATATCGTTTTTGTTTACCTTCTGAAGTTTACGGGGCAAAAACCCTGCTCTGCCCACGGTAAGAAGTCCGGTGGATGGTCCGGCCACCATAACGCTTGCCTGTCCCAAGACACCAAAAGCCACCATAATAGCCATTACATTACCCAGCCAGGGAACGTGTAAGGTTGTCCAAAAGTCACGATAAGCAATTAGCAATGTCTGAACAAGATTAATATCCTGTTTTGGAATAATCAATCCGACAGCAAGTGTGCAGGCAATAAATATTGAGATGGTAATGATAGTGGCAATCAGGATAGATAAAGGATAATTCTTTCCCGGATTTTTCATATGTTCAATATGTACTGCCTGCATCTCCATTCCTCCAAAATACAAGAAAATAGAAGAAGCCAGTACCAAATTATCAAAATTAGAAAAGTCAGGAAAAAAACTCTGATGTAGTGGCAGATAAACCGGTTTACCCATAATCAGATAAATCACACCAAGGATAATAAGAATTCCCGCCGGAATAATAGTTCCGAATAATCCACCAAGTGTACTCAGTTTAGTCGATGATTTCAGGCCGCGAAATGTATTCAGTGTAGCCAGCCAGTAGATGGCAAGCAATGTAATGATAATATAAATCTTATCCGATGCCAGATGCGCATCAAAAGTCTCGGGCCACCATATAAAAGCAAGCGCTACACTACCAAAGATCAGAATCGTAGGAAACCAGATTGCTATGGCCTGCCACTGATAGTAAATGGCAGCAAACCCCACACGAGTGCCAAAAGCCTCACTTACCCAACGGAATATTCCACCCTTTTTCGGGTAAGTAGATGCAAGTTCGGCAGCTACAAGTGCCACGGGAATCAGAAAGAAGAAGGCAGCAAAAAGATAATAAAAAATAGAGGTTAAACCATATTCAGCCTGAGCCGGAAGACCTTTCAGACTAATAATGGTAGTCACATTCATAATAGCAAAAGTCATCACTCCCAGTACCAAAGGCTTTTTATTCCCCAAAGTACTTCCGGATGATGAAACATTAGTTTTATTCGAGTCGCTCATTTTTGTCAAGGTTACCGATAATCACATCACACACCCGACAAATGGTTTATTATTAAGAAGATGATTCAGATATTCAGGTTATTAATAATGATGCATGATGTAAAATAAAGAAGTTTATCTTTTTAAACATTGACATCCGTAAAAAGTTTTCTCAATCAGATATTAAATCTTTAATTCAAAGCATTAAAAAATCCGTTATTCCGTACCAAAAAGTACAAGAATAACGGATTCTTATTATATCGAGCAAACCGTATTTTATTACATCATGCCGCCCATACCGCCCATTCCGGGAGCACCCATAGGCATTTCTGGTTTATCTTCTTTCTTTTCTACAATCACACATTCTGTAGTAAGGAACATACCAGCAATAGAAGCTGCATTTTCAAGAGCCACACGAGCCACCTTAGCAGGGTCTACCACACCGGCAGCATAAAGATTTTCATAAATATCCATACGTGCATTGTAACCGAAGTCACCTTTACCCTCGCGAACTTTCTGTACAACAACTGCACCTTCTTTACCAGCGTTTGCTACAATCTGACGAAGAGGTTCTTCGATAGCACGTTTGATAATTTCAGCACCAGTAGTTTCATCAGCATTATCACCTTTGAAGCCTTCCAAAGATTCGATAGCACGGATATAAGCCACACCACCACCAGGGATAATACCTTCTTCGATTGCCGCACGAGTTGCACGAAGAGCATCATCTACACGATCTTTCTTTTCTTTCATTTCTACTTCAGAAGCAGCACCTACATAAAGTACAGCTACACCACCAGACAATTTAGCCAGACGTTCCTGAAGTTTTTCACGATCGTAATCAGATTTAGTTGCAGCGATTTGTGCTTTAATCTGATTACAACGTTCTTTAATGCTATCTTTATTACCTGCACCGTTAACAATAGTAGTATTGTCTTTAGATACAGTCACTTTTTCTGCAGTACCCAGCATTTCAAGAGTAGCCTGTTCAAGAGTCAGACCTTTTTCTTCGCTGATAACCATACCGCCAGTAAGAATAGCGATATCTTCAAGCATTTCTTTACGACGATCACCGAAACCAGGAGCTTTCACAGCACAAATCTTCAACTGAGAACGAAGACGGTTTACTACCAAAGTAGTTAATGCTTCACTATCTACATCTTCTGCAATTACAAGAAGAGGACGACCAGACTGAACAGCAGGTTCAAGAATTGGTAAGAAATCTTTCAGATTAGAAATCTTTTTATCATAGATCAGAATGTATGGATTTTCCATTTCACATTCCATCTTTTCAGTATTTGTTACGAAGTATGGAGACAAGTAACCACGATCGAACTGCATACCTTCTACTACATCAATAGTAGTATCAGTACCTTTAGCTTCTTCGATAGTAATTACACCATCTTTAGAAACTTTGCGCATCGCATCAGCAATCAGTTTACCAATTACAGGATCATTGTTTGCAGAGATAGAAGCAACCTGTTCGATTTTGTCATAGTCATCACCAACAGTTTCTGCCATACCTTTAATAGCGCCAACAACTTTTTCTACAGCTTTATCGATACCACGTTTGATATCCATTGGGCTTGCACCAGCTGTAACATTCTTCAAACCTTCGTTAACGATAGCCTGAGCCAATACAGTAGCAGTTGTAGTACCATCACCGGCATCATCACCAGTTTTAGAAGCTACTTCTTTTACTAACTGTGCACCAGTATTCTGATAAGCATCAGCCAATTCAATTTCTTTAGCTACAGTTACACCATCTTTAGTAATATGAGGTGCACCAAATTTCTTTTCGATAATTACATTACGTCCTTTAGGACCAAGTGTTACTTTTACGGCATTTGCCAATGCATCAACACCTTTTTTCAATTGATCGCGAGCTTCGATATTGAATAATATTTCTTTAGCCATAATTCTATTTCAATTTTTTATTTACGATTTACTATAATTTTATTAACCCAGAACAGCTAATACATCACTCTGACGCATGATAAGATACTTTTTATTGTCTAATTCCAATTCTGTACCGGCATATTTACCATACAAAACAGTATCGCCAACTTTCAATATCATCTCTTCATCTTTTGTGCCGTGACCTACTGCCACAACTTCACCTTTCAAAGGTTTTTCTTTCGCTGTATCAGGAATAATGATACCGCCAATAGTTTTTTCTTCTGCAGGTGCAGGGAGTACCAAAACTCTGTCTGCTAATGGTTTAATGTTCATAGTTGATCTCTCTTTTTATGTTTTACAATTTATTCTTTTATAGTTTATCGCCTTGTTTTTGCAAGACGTATAAACTATAACTAAAACTATGCCAAAAAAGTTCTCATTCATTCTGTCAGATGTTGACTGACAAAATGACAAGGCACGAAATGCGCGTATTTAAAAACAAAAACATACCTTTGCAAAATATTAACAAACTTTTTATCATGAACAAGAGAAAAATAGCATCAATACTCCTTTTGTTTACCATTGCACTTGGACTTAATGCACAAAAAAAAGACTTTAAATTTCAGTTTTACGGTCAGGTCAGAGCCGACATTTTTTACAATAGCCGCACCAGTCAGGAGATGATCGATGGACTATTCTATTTGTATCCTTTAAATAAAGAACTCGATGCTGATGGCAAAGATTTGAATGCACGCACCAGCGGAAATTTCTATATTCTTTGCACGCGTTTAGGGCTTAATGTTGAAGGGCCGAAATTAGGAGCAGCAAAAACTTTCGCTAAAATTGAAGGCGATTTCCGTGGTGCGGGATCAGATTTATTTACTTTCCGCATTCGTCATGCCTACTTCCAGTTAAATTGGGAAAAATCAGATCTTCTTGTGGGACAAACCTGGCATCCGATGTTTGGTGAGGTTTATCCACAAGTACAAAATATCTCGACCGGTGCTCCATTTCAACCTTTTAGCCGTGCGCCTCAGATGCGTTACCGTTATAACTTCGATGGCTTTCAGGTTATCGGTGCTTTTGTATGGCAATCGCAATTCTCAAATATCGGCCCGGGAAATGCACGCAGCGTAAAATATCTAAAGAATAGCTGTGTTCCCGAAATCTATGCAGGCCTTAATTACCGCAACGGCCACTGGCTTGCCGGAGTAGGATTGGAATTTCTTTCAATCATGCCACGCACGCAGACTTCTGTGACAACAGATATTGATAATTCACCGGTAAATAAAATCTATAAAACAAGCGCGCGTATCACTACTCTATCTTACGAAGCTTATGTAAGATATACCAGTGATAAGTGGTTTATAGCAGCCAAATCTATATATGGCAGCAACCTTACTCAATTATGTATGTTAGGTGGATATGGGGTTAAAACTGTAGATCCGCTAAATGATAAACAAACATATTCTCCTTACAGAATTTCGAGCACCTGGTTCAATGCAGTATACGGTAAGAAATGGAGACCTGGAGTTTTCCTTGGTTATAGCAAAAATATGGGAACCGCTAAAACCATCACCGATACCAGTTACGGTTTAGGCCTCAACATCAAACAACTTACTCAGGCAGGTGTAGAATTTTCTTACAATGTACCTCACTGGAGTTTCGGTGTAGAATACAGTGCTACCAGCGCATGGTATGGCAAGAACAAAAACAACGGCAAAGTTTATGATACCAATACTGTGACCAACAACCGTATTGTTGGCGTTGCCATGTTCATTTTCTAAGCCCCAAACTCTTTCCGGAAAGAATCCCTATTCTTTTCGATTAAAATCCCTATTCTTGTCGGAAAGAATAGGGATTTTAATTTCCAAGATACTTCTCAATCGCCCGCTTCGCATCACCACTGGGACGCGGAGCATTCAGTTCAGCAATCTGTCCATCTTTATCAATAATCAGATAGCGGGGAATAAGGCTTAAACTAATGTTCTCCAGAAACTTGCTATTCTTAGAATTCATGATAAAGTAATTTGTCTTAATATCTTCCAATCCCTCTTCGGCCACAGCTTTCTTCCATTTATCTTCCGTATCGTTGAAAGCCAGATAGACAAAAGCTACATTCTTATCTTTTAAATCCTTCCTTAGTGTAATAGCAGGCTCCATCTCTGCGCGACATGGGGCACACCAGCTTGCCCAGAAGTCTAAATATACCACTTTACCCTTCAGCGCCTCAAGCACCTCTTTAATAGTTGTTTCATTTCCGGCAATATCTTTCAATAATAACTTATCGGCATCAGCGTCAAGATTATATTCACGATTAATATCATGCTTTAAAACCGTGTCGTCGGTTATAGCCACATATTTATCCAGATACAAATTCACATCATCTGCCGAAAAGTTAT
>CAMTOS010000056.1 GCA_947074195.1 uncultured Bacteroides sp. | reverse complement strand
GCCTTATCTTTTTCGAAATATTTCTGATATTCATCCAAAGTTGTTGCACCGATAGAGCGCAATTCACCACGCGCCAATGCAGGTTTTAGAATGTTTGCTGCATCCATGGCACCTTCGCCCTTACCAGCACCTACAAGCGTGTGTATTTCATCGATGAAAAGAATGATATTTCCTTCCGATTTCATGACTTCATTTACCACAGCTTTCAGACGCTCTTCGAATTCACCTTTGAATTTAGCGCCAGCCACAAGTGCACCCATATCGAGCGAATAAACTTGTTTGTCACGCAGATTTTCGGGTACATCACCACGAATGATACGATGTGCCAAACCTTCGACGATAGCTGTCTTACCAGTTCCCGGTTCACCAATCAAGATCGGATTGTTTTTAGTACGCCGACTCAAAATCTGTAATACACGACGAATCTCCTCGTCACGGCCAATCACCGGATCGAGTTTGCCACTACGAGCCGCTTCATTAAGGTTGATGGCATATTTCTCTAACGCCTGATAAGTATCTTCGCTCGATTGCGAAGTAACCTTTTCGCCTTTACGAAGTTCCTGAATAGCTGCTTTAAGCTCTTTTTCGTTCATGCCTGCATCTTTCAGAATAGTCGATGCTGCACATTTTACATGAAGAACAGCCATTAGTAGTGGTTCAAGTGATACGAATTCATCACCCAGTTCTTTAGAGTACTGAGTTGCTTTCTGCAACACTTCATTTGCTTCACGACTAAGGTAAGGTTCACCGCCCGATACCTTAGGCAGAGATTCGATTTGGCGGTTCACAATCGTAGCAATGTTTTGTGCATTAATGCCCAATTTCTGGAAGACAAAATTGGTCACATTCTCGCCAACTTTCATAATACCGGCCAATAGATGAACCGGCTCAATGGCTTGTTGTCCGTGGCCGTTTACAGAGTTTATCGCCTCTTGCACAGCCTCTTGTGCCTTAATTGTAAAATTGTTAAAGTTCATATATTTAATTCCTTATAGATTACATTTTTTTAATAACACGTCAAAGGGTGCAAAAGATTTGCCAATCATTAAATCATGCCCTTTTTTCAGTAATTTAAGCATATATAAAGACAAATAGTCAGCTCCTGAAAGGTCAAAACCGATGGAATATATTATTAAATCTATAGATTTATTGCGTTAATTCTATTCACTTACCATATGACATTTTGGCGGATGAAAAGCATTAAAACATAGATTCATTCAAAAAAATGGCCCACATTATCTTTTACTCGACCGCTTTATTGTATCTTTATCCATCTAAAATTCCGATATATAAACAAAAGCAACTTATGGAACAAAAAATAAAATTACCTGAGAACATTATTCTTATTGATGTCCAATTCCTTAATACTTCAGTAAAAGATCTGAAACAATATTTTGAGCCGATACTTGGAAGAGATCTTCAGGAAATCAATCTGGCACATTTCATCAGTTATCTGGCACTTGATGCAGGATATCAGGAAGGTGAACATCAAACTCAGGTTATGTTTGTTTATGACAGCGAATCGTCTAAGCTTTTCCATACTCAGCCTACCGATGTAAAAGAAGACCTCGATGGCGTGGCTTTCGATAGCCAGTGGGGGGAATTCTCATTTGCGGCTGTCCCAAGTGAAGGAATGGTTACCCGTGGTGATCTTTTTACCGATCTTCTGCAGATTGTATTAGAATCGAAAGATGTAAAACGTGCTATTATTATTTCTGATAATGAGGAATATGGAGATCAGGTTACTGAAATTCTGCAAGGCTCAGAAGGAAAAGAAATCATACAATTCCGTATGCAGGAATCTGATAACAAACTGAATTACCGTTGGGAATTCCTGCCATACACCATTATGCAGTCTCTTGGCATTCGCGGTGATGAACTGAAATAATTCTTGCTAACTCTAACTTATCAGCCATGACCGACTTCCGACTCAAAGTGTTTCAGAGTGTTGCCAAAAACCTGAGTTTTACAAAGGCTTCGCAGGAGTTATATATTAGTCAGCCTGCCATTACTAAACATATTCAGGAACTGGAAAGCACTTACAATACCCGCCTTTTTACACGGCAGGGAAACAAGATTGCTTTGACTGAAGCCGGGAAACTATTGCTGGAACATAGTGCGAAGATACTCGAAGATTACAAACGCCTGGAATATGAAATGCACCTGATGCAGGGAACCTATCGTGGCGAACTGCGTTTGGGAGCAAGTACCACCATTTCACAATATGTCTTGCCTTTATTGCTGGCCAGTTTCATCCGGAAATTTCCCCAGATACGCATTTCTCTCTTTAGTGGCAATACCCGCGACGTAGAAAATGCGCTCGAAGAACATCGTGCCGATCTGGGAATGGTCGAAGGAACATCGCGCATTCCGGGGCTAAAATATACGACTTATCTGAAAGATGAGCTTGTTGCCGTGGTATCCACAAAATGTAAGCTGAATATTGGCGATGAAATATCTGCTCATCAGTTAACAGATATTCCTTTAGTATTGCGCGAGCAGGGTTCCGGTACGCTCGAAGTCATAGAAAGAGCTTTGCACGAACACCATATCAAACTCTCTTCGTTACAGGTTTTAATGTATCTGGGAAGCACTGAAAGCATAAAACTCTTCCTGGAGAACACCGATTGTATGGGTATTGTATCCATTCGTTCCATTCAAAATGAACTGAAAACCGGCTTGTTGCGGGTAGTCGAAGTCAAAGATATGCCGATGCATCGCGATCTATGTTTTGTACGTCAGCAAGGGCAGGAGAGAGGGCTTGCTCAGATTTTTATGGAGTTTGCATCGCATCATACGAATTTATAAACTATTTCTAAATTAAATATTTCGATGAAAAAGAATCTCATTTTATTATTATTGCTTCTTGCAGGTGCAAGTCTTTCTGCTCAAACAACTGTAAAATATTATATCGATGGACATGAAGTATCCGAAGAGACTAAGAATAAACTGATACAGGCAAAGGCTTTTAAATCACTTAATATAAAAAAGGATCCAACAGGTGATAATCATTATTTTGCTTCAAGAGATGAAATAAATCTTCAAGATTTTGGAATTGTTCTTACGGGTGAAAAAGTAGATCAGGATCCCGAAACTTTATTGAAGAAAGGCGATATGGCAGTCAATTTTACCGTGGATACTTATAATGGTAAACCTGTTGAACTCAATTCACTTCGTGGTAAAGTGGTATTGATTACTTTCTGGGGAAGCTGGTGCCCACCGTGTTTAGCAGAGCTTTCGCCCGATGAACTGCCTAAACAAGTGTTGCAGAAATTCAGTAACAATAAGGATTTTGCTTTTTTACCGATATCAGTTTCTGAGGATAAAGCAAAACTTGAAAAATTCTTTGCTTCTGAAAGAGGTCAGAAGTATTTATATCTGAAAGATATTACCGGTATAGATACCAATCGCGATATATTCAAAATTTATGCAACTCAGAGTGTACCTCGTGTAGTTTTGGTTGGTCGTGATGGAAAAATACTTTATACATCATCGGGTTATAATATGGATGGTCAGGATTTGACTCCACTTGCCAACACCATTGAGGAAGCTTTGAAATCTAAATAATCATTTGATTGCTAATGATATATAACCTCTGAATAATTCCATTATCAGGAAACGCTTGCCAGCTTGTTGTCAAGCGTTTCTCAGTAGATTGGTAAGCATTTGCTGATAAGATGGCAAGCGCTTACCAATTTTTCGTATCGATATAGCCATTTTTCGGTCTGCTGCAAGACGATTATTTCCCCCGGTTTACTCCAAAACCAAACAAAGCGAAATCGCCTAAACACGGATCATCGGGGAATATTTCCCTGAAAAAATCTGTAATCTCAACGGCCGTTTTAAAGCTTCCGGTTTTGCTTTTGGTAATACCCAGTTCAAGTGCCATTTGGTGCACATGCGTATCGAGTGGAATAATTAAATCGCGTGGATGAAGCTTTTGCCAGCACCCTATGTCGACCGGAGAATCCTTGCGTATCATCCAGCGCATAAACATATTCAGTTTTTTCTGTGCTGACAATTTACCAAAACCAAGTCCATAGAGTAAAGTTTCAATCGGTAATCCTTTATCCTCTTCAATAATCCACTCTTCCAGTGTATTGCACCTGCTATATACCCCTTCGAAAAAGTAAAACATAGCAGCAATATCCCTGTTCTTCAGCGTGCGGTAATAAGTCTTTTCGCCCTCTTTAAAATCTTCTTTCCATTTACCCGACAACACATACTGATAAGGCTGACGCCCCATTATCTGATCCAGTCGTTCGGCAGCATCGATTATCATTTTACGCCGGCCAAAAGAGATATAGGCCGTAAGCAATCCGCTGACCTCAATATCCTGCTGCATGGAATAACGGCAGGGAAACTGAACTGGATCATCGGAGATAAATTCGGGCTGATGATATTTATCGGCGAGTTGAATAAGATAGGCATGGAGTTCGTTCATCTCTTGCTATGAATTAATGTTATAACAATATGAATTGCAAAGTAACTCCTTTATTTCGTAGATGTTACCATTTGAGCACCATTTAAATACGATTTTATCATTGATTAAATAATATCTTAAGCATAACTAAAAGTTATAATACATAATAATAAACAATTGGTATACCTCATTAACAACCCGTATCTTTGCATCAATTTTAAAAATAATAGATAAAAAATATGGGATTATCTGCAGTTAAATCATTGAAAGGGGGTGGAGTGCTGAATGCATTGCGCTCTAATAATAAAGCTATTTATGTCGGAATATTATCTTTGCTGACTATTTTTCTTTTAATGGATTATATTCCTGGACTGGAATTTATGTCTTCATGGGTAACTCCGCCGGTCGCTTTGTTTTTAGGTTTGGCATTTGCACTCATTTGCGGACAGGCACATCCTAATTTCAATAAGAAAACATCAAAATATTTACTTCAGTATTCGGTGGTCGGACTTGGTTTCGGTATGAACCTGCATTCGGCTGTTGCATCGGGAAAAGAGGGGATGACCTTTACTGTAATTTCAGTAATCGGTACATTGGCTATTGGTTATTTCCTTGGCCGTAAAGTATTTAAACTCGATCAGAAAACATCTTATCTGATTGGTTCGGGTACAGCCATTTGTGGTGGTAGCGCCATTGCAGCCGTTGGCCCGGTACTTAGAGCAAACGATTCTGAGATGTCTGTCTCATTGGCAACCATCTTTATTCTGAATGCCATTGCCTTGTTTATCTTCCCTGCCATCGGTCATGCACTCGATATGACACAGCAACAGTTTGGCACTTGGGCAGCTATTGCCATTCACGATACAAGTTCGGTAGTTGGTGCCGGAGCTGCATATGGTGAAGAAGCGCTGGGTATAGCCACAACCATTAAGCTGACTCGTGCGCTTTGGATTATTCCAATGGCATTCTTTACCTCATTCGTATTTAAATCGAAAGGACAGAAAATCAGTATTCCATGGTTTATCTTCTTCTTTGTTGGTGCCATGGTAATCAATACTTATTTTATGGGAAGCATTCCACAAGTAGGTATGGCCATTAACGAACTGGCACGCAAAACACTGACCATTACCATGTTCTTTATCGGGGCATCTTTATCGATGAACGTAATTAAAGCAGTAGGTATCAGACCACTTTTACTGGGTGTATTATTGTGGGCAATTATTAGTGTTGCTTCGCTTACTTACATTATGTGGTTATAATTAAGAGTTATCTTTAATAAATAGAGTAAGACTGGTTTTCTTCGGAAAATCAGTCTTTTTTGTTTTCATCGCTTTACCCGGTATTTATTTGGTCGATAAAATCTCTCAATTTGTCGATTTTGTAAACGGCTGCAGTGATTTTTTGCGAATTAATTCTTAAATTCACAAATCCCGCTATCTTTTGAAGATCAGCTAACTTTATCTAAATGTATATAAGATGAAAAAAATTCTTATCCTCTTTGTCATCGGAGTGGCATATCTAACGTCATCTAACGCACTCCATGCACAGTCTCAGGACATGACTTATCTCAATGTTGTTACCGGCGATGCAAGCGAAAGCTATTTAATTAGTTCCTTGCAAAAGATCACTTTCCAGAATGGAAAGATGCAGGTTTTTAGTACCGATGTTACCTCGGATTATACCCTCAGTTCGCTGGAAAAACTCTACTTCAGTGCTTCAGGAACGGGTATTTTATCTTCTCTTGCCGGGAACGAAAGAATCTATTACGATTCAATTTCAGAATGTATTTATATGGAAAATACAGATGCTTCGCAAATTACCATTTATGATTTGAATGGTGTGGTGGTAAAGAAAATCTCTGCATCGAAGAATCAAAACGTGGTGAGCCTGGCCGATTTGTCCAAACGCGGGTACCTTGTAAGAGTAAATAATACAGTGATTAAAATTCTGAAATGATGAAAAAGATAATATTTTTTCTATGTGTTGTGATGTGCTCCTTCTTACTTCATGCACAACAAACCATGTATATATGTAAAGGCGAAACATATACCGCCGTCGAAATGGTCGATGCAGGCGATATGCTTTTCAGTAATAGCGGAAATGTCATTACCATTGCCGGAGTTGCTTATGATGTGAATCAGATAGATAGTATTACATTTACTCTTCCTGTTTTTGAAACGGGTACTCAGGTGGTGGTGAGTTATAGCGATGCCACGGCTACAGTCCGTATTCCTTCATCAATTTCGGGTGTTACCTATTCTGTAGATGGTGCAGATGTTACACTGACTTCTACCAATACCAGCGATGATATTGAGTATCTGTTGCAGGGAAATTCAAGCAATGGTTCGCTGACATATAACGGAGAATATAAGTGTAAGTTCATCTTCAATGGCCTGTCGCTGACCAGTACCACAAAAGGTGCCATCGATATTCAGTGTGGCAAAAGGGTAGCGATGGTCCTTAATGAAGGGACAACCAATAAACTGGCCGATGCTTCGACTGGTTCGCATAAGGCAGCACTCTATTGCAAAGGACATATGGAGTTTGAAGGTGCCGGATCTCTGGAAGTGACCGGAAACTATAAACATGCCATCAGTGGCAAAGAATATATTCAGCTCAAGAAATCGACCGGAACGATTATCATTCCCAAGTCGGGCAATGACGGTATTCATGCCGGACAATACTTCCAGATGAATGGTGGCTTACTGACAATCACTAATACTGTTGGCGATTGTATTCAGGCAGAAGCAACAAGCGATGTGACCGATGAGTCGAATGGCCAGATGATTATCAAAGGCGGGACAATAAATCTGACGCTCGATTCAGAAGATATGAAGGCACTGAAGGCAGATAGTCTGATTACAATTTCGGGAGGAGATATCACTATCAACATTACTGGTGATGGTTCTAAAGCAATTAGTACAAAAGGATCGGTTATTATCAATGAAAGCAATAACCCTTTGACCCTGAAGGTAACTACATCTGCCACAACTTATGTTCCGACAAGCGGTGACTCTAAGTATTGTGACGGAATGAACATTGATGGTGATGTTACCATCAGCGCAGGAACACTTGAAATGATTGCTTCCGGCGCTTCAAACCGTTCTATAAAAGTAGATGGCACCCTTCTGATTGAAGGTGGCAAGACCACATTTACCGTGACCGGAAATGCATCGAAAGGCATTAAAGCCGAGGATTTCAAGATGACAGCCGGAGAGATGATATTTACTACCTCAGGCGCTCCGATTGTTACTGACTATGATCCGTCTTATTGCTCAGGTATCAAAGCCGAAAACTTTGACATGAGCGGAGGAACGATCACGATGAACTGTTCGGGTATTGCCAATAAAGGAATTTCTATTGATGGCACCGGGACATTTACCGATGGTACGATTAATATTAAAACGACCGGGAATGGGGGATATTACCGTTTAGCAACTGGCTACGATACCTATGCAAGTACAACGATTAAGTGTGATGGAAATCTGACAATCGAAGGCGGGAATTTTACACTGGAAAGTACCGGTACAGGCGGTAAAGGCATTAACTGTGATCAGGATATTGTTTTCGGTAAGGAAGATGGAACCGGACCGACTATGTCTGTTAAAACCAGTGGTGCAATGTACTCTTATTCGGGAGAAACATCTAAGTCCAAAGCAGTAAAGGCACTTGGTGCAATCACGGTTCATGGAGGTGACTATTCAGTTTCAACCACGACAAATGAAGCAGAAGGATTTGAAGGCAAAACCAGCGTGACGATTAATGGCGGTGACATCGTGATCGTGGCTTATGATGACGGAATAAACTCGAATGGCCCAATCACATTCAATGGTGGCCGCACCTATGTTCAGTCTACCGGCAATGATGCGATCGACTCCAACTATGGTCAATCGGGTGCAATTGTGATTAACGATGGTATCTTAATTGCAGTTGGAACAAGATCACCTGAAGAAGCATTAGACTGTGACAATCATGCCTGGATTCATTTCAATGGAGGAACTGTTTTCACTATGGGTGGAAAACAAGGCGGTGGTTCTTCATCGAGCCCGGTTTGTGGACAGGGTACTATCTATCTGCAGAATGTATCGCTCACAGCCAATCAGTATCTGACCATTACGCAGGGAGGGAATAATGTTTATACAATGAAAATACCAACAACGCTAAGTCAGGCCTACTGTTTCCTAAGCGATGCCAAGCTTACCGGTACTTGTGTCGTTACCAGAGGTACAGTTGAACCGGCTACATACGAAAGCGAATGGAAAGGATTGTATATCGATTCAAATATAACTACAGGAACAGCGGTAGCAACCGTAACGTTAACCAATAACTATGGAACAGGTGGCTCGAGCGGCGGCGGAGGTGGAAGACCATAATCTATATATAGGATAAAAAAAGAGCATTGCTATCATTCAGCAATGCTCTTTTTTTATTTCAGTATGAAGAATAAAGCGGTTCTTTATTTTTCATTCAACTTTTCGAAAATCAAAGTTTCCAGTTCTTCAGCCAGTTCTGGATTGTCAGCTACCAGTTGTTTAGCAGCATCGCGTCCCTGACCAAGTTTGGTATCATTATAGCTATACCATGAACCACTTTTCTTGATAATGCCTAAGTCAGCACCAAGGTCGATGATTTCACCTGCACGCGAGATACCTTCACCAAACATGATATCGAATTCTGCACGGCGGAAAGGAGGTGCAACTTTGTTTTTCACCACTTTCACCTTAGTCGATTTACCAATCATGTTTTCACCATCCTTAATAGCCTGACCACCACGGATGTCCAGACGTACAGAAGAATAGAACTTCAAAGCGTTACCACCGGTCGTTGTTTCAGGGTTACCGAACATCACACCGATTTTTTCGCGAAGCTGATTGATAAAGATACAGGTAGTGCGTGTTTTGCTTACAGCAGCTGTAAGTTTACGCAAAGCCTGAGACATCAGACGAGCCTGAAGACCTACTTTGTTGTCACCCATATCGCCTTCGATCTCAGCTTTAGGAGTCAAAGCAGCTACAGAGTCAATTACGATGATATCGATAGCCGATGAACGGATCAGCTGTTCAGCAATCTCAAGTGCCTCTTCACCATTGTTTGGCTGAGAAATAAACAGATTATCTACATCAACACCAAGCTTTTCAGCATAGAAGCGGTCGAAAGCATGCTCTGCATCGATAAACGCTGCAATACCACCTTGCTTCTGCACTTCGGCAATAGCATGGATAGCCAGTGTGGTTTTACCTGATGATTCAGGACCGTAGATCTCAATTATTCTGCCGCGTGGATAACCACCTACACCAAGTGCAGCGTTAAGTGCAATTGAACCCGAAGGAATAACTTCGATTTCCTCAACTGCCTGATCACCCATTTTCATGATAGAGCCTTTACCAAAGCTCTTTTCTATTTTGTCCATAGCAGCCTGAAGCGCTTTCAGTTTCTCGCTTGCTGCAGGTTTTGAATCAAAATTCAGTTCGTCTTTTTTTGCCATTCCTGATCTTTTTAATTTAATGATTACTCGTTTTACTGTTTTGAAGTGTCAAGATAAGCCAGGACTTGCATGGCATGATCTTTAGTTTTAATCTCTTTCGGTGTAAAGATATGAGTGATTACTCCATCTTTATCGATAATAAAAGTAGTACGGAAAGTACCCATATATTTACGTCCGGCTAAAGTTTTCTCGCCCCAGACGCCAAATTCCCCGACAAGTTTCATATCTGTATCAGCAATCAGAGGAAAGCTAAGGCTATTCTTCTCAATAAAACGCTGATGCGATTTTTCATCGTTAATGCTAACGCCGATAATCTGATAACCTTTTGTTTTTAGTTCGGTAAGATTATCGCGAAAACTGCAGGCTTCGGCAGTACATCCCGGCGTACTATCTTTTGGATAGAAATAAAGAATTATTCCCTGACCAGGATAATCGCTTCGGCGAATTTCTTTACCGTTTTCATCTTTACCAAGTAAATCCTGAACTTTATCACCTACTTTCATAATGTTATGTATTTAATGATACAGTTATAATAATTCCTGATATTTTAATTTAATACCAGGAATTATTGAATCGGTTATTTTTTAATATTCTTAAAAGACTTTCCAAATGGATAACCCAAAAAGATTATACATCTTAATTCCAAAATACCGCGAATGCGGATGATGGAATCACTGACAATTACAGTTCGAGGTCTTTATCGAATTCTTCGTGCCATGGCAAGCCCTGAATGTTCAATTGCTCCATAAACGGATCCGGATTGAATTCTTCAACGTTCCATACGCCCGGACGTTTCCAAAGGCCTTTCAGGAACATCATTGCTCCGATCATGGCTGGAACACCAGTTGTATAGCTTACGCCCTGCATGCCTGTTTCTTTATAGGCAGCTTCGTGGCTACAGTTATTGTATACATAATAAGTACGTTCTTTGCCATCTTTCAAACCACGGATACGACAACCGATTGAAGTTTCGCCTTCGTAGTTTTCACCTAAATCCTGTGGGTTAGGAAGTACTGCTTTCAGGAACTGAAGCGGAACGATATCCATACCATTATAATTGATAGGCTCAATGCTCGACATACCGATATTCTGAATTACACGAAGATGTGTAAGGTATTCCTGACCGAAAGTCATCCAGAAACGTGCACGCTTGATAGTCGGGAAGTTTTTCACCAACGATTCAAGTTCTTCATGATAAAGCAAATATGAATCGCGTGGACCGATATTAGGATAAGTAATATCCTGGTGAACTTCAAGAGGTTTTGTTACCACCCAGTCACCTTCATAGAAATAACGTCCGTTCTGAGTAATCTCGCGGATATTAATTTCAGGGTTAAAGTTTGTGGCAAATGCTTTATGGTGATCGCCCGCATTACAGTCTACAATATCAAGATACTGCATTTCATCAAAGTAATGTTTAGCTGCGTAGGCAGTAAAGATACCACTTACACCCGGGTCGAAACCGCATCCGAGAATAGCTGTCAGACCAGCATCTTCGAAGCGTTTTTTGTAAGCCCACTGCCAGCTATATTCAAAATGAGCAACATCTTTTGGCTCATAATTAGCAGTATCAAGGTAATTTACACCTGTTTGCAAACAGGCTTCCATAATTGTTAAATCCTGGTAAGGTAAAGCTACATTGATTACGATTTCAGGTTTAAAATCATTGAATAACGCAACCAATTCTTCTACACTGTCAGCATCAACCTTCGCGGTTTTAATATTAGGGTTCCCAATAGCCTTTACAATATCATCACATTTGGATTTTGTGCGGCTGGCAATCATTATGTCTGTAAAAACATCGGCATTCTGTGCCACTTTGTGTGCAACGACAGTGCCTACACCGCCTGCACCAATAATAAGAACTCTACCCATTTTCTTTAAATTAAAAAATTAAGCATTTACGCATTGTTTTAGTGGAGCAAATATACATCAATATTTCCAGATAGCTATCTGCAACACTATTTTTATGTATACATAATCAAACAAAATCATACAAATTATGTTATATTTGCAATAATATTATTTTAACTAAAATACCGCATTATGAAAAAAGTAATAGTTTTTCTTTCAATTGTAATTGTTGCATTTATATTGGCATCATGTCATGCTAAAAAAGAAGCTGAGCCATTGAAAAAACTTGATGGTCAATGGAATATCTATGAACTTAATGGAAATAAAGTTGTCACTTCAGGAGTTAATGAACTTCCATATCTTGTATTTGATGCAACTGCTGGCCAGATGTATGGTTTTGTAGGATGTAATCGTGTAATGGGTAGTTTTGATGCGAATGCTCAACCAGGCGTTCTGGCATTTGGTTCGCTGAATACAACTAAAATGACTTGTCCTGATATCGCTACAGAACAAGCCATTATGGATGCTCTTGGTAACGTAAGAAAATTCAAGAAAGATCATGATGATCGCTTTGCTTTGTGTGATGCAAGTGAAAAACCTCTGATTATTCTTGTGAAGAAACTAGATCAGTCTTCTCTTAAAGAGCTTAAAGGAAAATGGTTGATTACCTCTGCTTTGGGTACAACAATAGACGAAGGAAAGAAAGAAACTCAGCCATTTATTGACTTTGATACCGATGCAAAAACATTTACCGGTAATGCAGGATGTAATGTGATTAACGGTAGCTTTGTAACAGTAGATGCTGACCCTACAGCTATATCATTCCCTAATACAATTTCTACTATGACATCTTGTCCTGAAATGGATATTGAAACAAAAATCATTAATGCTTTGAACAGTGTTGTAACTTACACAAAAACCGTAAGTGGTGTTTCAATGTTTAATGTGGATGGTACAGAAGTGCTTACTTTAGGAAAGAAATAAGAATTAGCCATATTATATTTAAATAGCCTGAATCTAATTACTTAAGATTCAGGCTATTATTTTATCTAAATACGACATGCATTGCGTAACTTTACGCAATGCATGATCTGCAGTTTGTTTATGCATTGAATAAATGTTGTTTAAGTATGACCTGTTAGTTCCCTTTATTTTTCATGATGATCCATATAATAATGGGTGCACCAAATAAAGATGTTACGGCATTGATTGGCAGAGTTCCCTGTAATCCGGGAAGTTGAGAGATGCAATCGCAAAACAGCAACATGATAGAACCACATAAAATACTTGCCGGTAAAATGATGCGGTGATTTGAGGTGTGAAATAATCCGCGCGCAATGTGTGGCATGGTAATACCAATAAACGCAATAGGTCCCGTAAATGCTGTTGATACACCCGCCAGTAATGCAGTGGCCAGAATAATCCATAACCTGAGCTGGAAAACAGATACGCCCAAACCAGTTGCATAATTCTGTCCGAGAAGTAAAATGTTGAGCTTCTTTTGCAATAGCATTGTTAGGAAAATACCGCAAATAACGATGGGGCCCATCACTGATAGTTGCGACCATCCAACGGCCGATAGACTACCAAACGTCCACATGATAAACAGCTTCAACGTATCCGGATTGCTTGCACTTTGCATAATGCTGATAATGGCACCGGCAAAATAACCAAACATCATACCAATAATAAGAAGGGAAGTGGTTTGTGGAATACGGATAGAAACTATCACAACCAATAGCAAAACGAGGGCAGCGCCAAGACTGGCCGCAATAACTTGTCCCCAACCGCTGACAAACCAGAAAGGCAGAAACGAAGTACCCAGTGTAAGCAAGGCAACACCCAGTCCGGCACCGGAAGTAACACCAAGCACATCGGGACCGGCCAGTGGATTATGGAAAAGAGTCTGCATCAAAACACCTGCCATAGACAAAGCGCTTCCGGCAAGAATAGCAGTTAATGCTTTTGGAAGACGATAATTAAATATGATTTCCCGGTAAATCTGATTCTCATTGCTTCCGGTGATGGTTGTCCAGACATCATTTATAGAGATAGATGCACTACCCATGGCCAGATCGATGATAAAGGCGATGAATAGCAAAACAACTAAAAATATAAATAACAGCGATCGGTTCATTGCTTATTGAAGTTGATTCATATAAATTAATTCATAGTCGGGAAGAAGTTCAGGATGACAGATTTTAATCATATCATTTAATAATAAATCGGGACGTGCCACGGCACCTTCCCAATAATCATTTCCTCCTTTTTCATTCACTCGTTTATCGTTATTATAAACGCGTTCGTTCTTAAAAGCTTTAAAAAGTGAATAGCGGCTATCTCTTTTTGCCAGATCAGCCAGCGATTTTTCCTGTACAGCGATCCAGATATCACTATCCGAGAAGCGAAGGAGTGCATCTTCTATGGTCGATGAAATACTGACCTGAGTCGTATCCTTTAAAAATGGGTAACTGGCATTCGCATCACGAAATAACTGTGAAGTATATCCTTTACCACCTGTAAAAGACCAGGTACCGCGATAGTCCTGACCGGAAAAGATGGTAGGTGCTCCTTTTGAACGATTGTTTTCAACCATACTTTTTGAATGATTATAATTATCGGAAACCATCTGAAATAAACTATCGGCAAGTTGGTCCTTGTCTAAAAAGGCACCGATAAACTTAATCCATTCCGCACGGCCAAGAATCGAAGGTTCCTGCCATTCAATATTATAAATCACATTCAAACCAGATTGTTTCAGGCGTTTGGTATTCTCATCTTCTGTATTATATGCTGTTGTCATCACGGCTTGGGGCTGTAATAACATCAGTCGTTCCATATCCAGATTAAAAGCATCGCCAAGATCCTTGATCTCTCCGTTTTCTACCCCATTCAATACAGTTTGATTATATATGTAATCAGCGTTGCAAACACCAGTTACAATATCCAGTGCATTCATCATTTCCAGAAAACCTAATTGTGTGGCCGAGTTCACCATTAGACGCTGAACAGGTATAATAATCTTTTGTCCGTTGTCAGGAACAACCACCGAATTGTTCTTTACAAGATAATATTGCTGAAAAATATTTCCTTCCTGCCAGGGGTTATTTACAGTGACAACGGTAAAACTGTCAGTTTTTGTAATGGAAAAACCTTTGGCATATGAAAGTTTGACAGTATCTCCGGAAGGGGTAAATGATGTATTTGAGGGGGGTGAACAAGCAAGAAAAAAGAGGTTGAAAAGAGGGATTAAAAAGAATAAGAATCGTTTCATAAATCAATTTATAATTTTTTATCAACCACAAAGATATGGAATTAATTCTTAATCGAACCAGACACGTTTTCATTTGTTTATGAAACATGCGAATATGATGATATGCTATGTAATGTCAATGGTTTTCGTGTTCTGTCGTTTTGGCAGAAGTCGTGTCAGTTTTCCGGTTAACTTTCATTTGGCATGAGGTTTGTTTTAACGTAAATGTCTTAATGAAGTTAAGTGTTTTTTGATAACGATAACTGTAAACAGACGATATAGTATAGATTATAACAAATATTATTATAAAAGAAAAAGATTATGGGAAAAATTATTGGTATTGACTTAGGAACTACAAACTCTTGCGTTGCTGTTTTCGAAGGTAACGAACCTGTAGTAATTGCCAACAGCGAAGGTAAAAGAACAACTCCTTCAGTAGTAGCATTTCTTAATGATGGCGAACGTAAAGTAGGTGATCCTGCTAAACGTCAGGCCATTACAAATCCAACTCGTACAATCTTCTCTATCAAACGTTTCATGGGTGAAACATGGGATCAGGTACAGAAAGAAGTTGCACGTGTTCCTTATAAAGTAGTAAAAGGTGATAACAATACTCCACGTGTAGATATCGACGGACGTTTATATACTCCACAGGAAATCTCTGCAATGATTCTTCAGAAAATGAAGAAAACTGCTGAAGATTATCTTGGTCAGGAAGTAACTGAAGCAGTTATTACTGTTCCTGCATACTTCTCTGATTCACAACGTCAGGCTACAAAAGAAGCAGGTCAGATTGCTGGTCTTGATGTAAAACGTATCGTTAACGAACCAACTGCTGCTGCCTTGGCTTATGGTCTTGACAAAGCACACAAAGATATGAAGATCGCTGTATTCGACCTTGGTGGTGGTACATTCGATATCTCTATTCTTGAATTCGGTGGTGGTGTATTCGAAGTACTTTCTACTAATGGTGATACTCACCTTGGTGGTGATGACTTTGACCAAGTAATCATCAACTGGTTAGTACAAGAGTTCAAGAGTGACGAAGGTGCTGACTTGAGCAAAGATCCAATGGCTATGCAACGTCTGAAAGAAGCTGCAGAAAAGGCTAAGATTGAATTGTCTTCTTCTTCTTCTACAGAAATCAACTTGCCATATATCATGCCAGTTGACGGTGTACCTAAGCACTTAGTTAAAACTTTGACTCGCGCTAAATTCGAAGCTTTGGCACACGAACTGATTCAGGCTTGTCTTGAACCATGTAAAAAAGCAATGAGCGATGCAGGTCTTTCTAATGCTGATATTGATGAAGTATTATTGGTAGGTGGTTCTACTCGTATTCCTGCTGTTCAGGATTTGGTACAGAACTTCTTCGGTAAAGCTCCTTCAAAAGGTGTTAACCCTGACGAAGTAGTAGCAATCGGTGCTGCTGTTCAAGGTGCTGTATTGACAGACGAAATTAAAGGTGTGGTACTTCTTGACGTTACTCCTCTTTCAATGGGTATTGAAACAATGGGTGGTGTAATGACAAAACTGATTGATGCCAACACTACAATTCCGGTACGTAAGAGCGAAACATTCTCTACTGCTGCCGATAACCAGACAGAAGTTACAATCCATGTACTTCAGGGCGAACGTCCGATGGCATCTCAGAATAAATCTATCGGTCAGTTCAACTTAACAGGTATTGCTCCTGCAGCTCGTGGTATTCCACAAATCGAAGTAACATTCGATATCGATGCTAATGGTATCCTTAAAGTATCTGCTAAAGATAAAGCAACAGGTAAAGAACAGGCTATCCGTATCGAAGCATCAAGCGGTTTGAGCAAAGAAGAAATCGAACGTATGAAGTCAGAAGCAGAAGCTAATGCAGATGCTGACAGCAAACAGCGTGAAAAAGTAGATAAGATGAACAAAGCTGACAGTATGATCTTCTCAACAGAAAATCAGCTGAAAGAATTGGGCGATAAGATTCCTGCAGAAAAGAAAGCTCCTATCGAAGCTGCATTGCAGAAACTAAAAGATGCTCACAAAGCTGAAGATCTTCCTGCTATCGATTCTTCAATGGAAGAACTAAATCAGGCATTCCACGCTGCAAGTGCTGATATGTATGCACAGCAAGGTGCTCAGGCTGGTCCTGAAGCAGGTGCTGGTCCAGATGCAGGCGCACAAGGCGGTGGTGATGAACACATCCAGGATGCTGACTTTGAAGAAGTGAAGTAAGAGATTATAACTCCGAAATATATAAAAAGCCTTGGTAGATTTATATTTACCAAGGCTTTTTTATTGGATAATATCTATTATAGGGCAATCAAAAGAATACCTCATCTTCCGGTACCATGCCAAGTTCGCCTCCTTTAGAATTATCATGTATAGGCATAGGAATAATCTTACTATCTCCATTGATAGCCAGCGCAGGATTCAATCGTTCCTTCAGCTTAGTGTTGCGTTTCAAAACAGTCATGTTGTGAATGGCATAGGCCAAAGCTTTTGCCGTACCAATCAGGACACAGATTTTCCTGGCGCGAGTAATTCCTGTGTAGATAAGATTGCGTTGTAGCATCACATAATGGTTCATAAGTATGGGCATTACTACGATGGGATATTCAGAGCCTTGCGATTTATGAATGGTAGTTGCATAAGCCAATGTAAGTTCATCGAGTTCGGTAACTTCATATTCAACAAGTGAACCTTCGAAGTCAACCATCAATGTACGCTCTTCAAGATCTACCTCATGTACATAGCCTAAATCGCCATTGAATACTTTTTTGTCGTAGTTATTACGGATCTGCATCACACGGTCGCCCTTTCGAAAGGAGTAACCACCACGGTTTAGACCGGTCTTGTTCGAGTTAATGGCCTCTTGCAATACAATATTCAGATTGGCTGCACCAACTACACCTCTTTGCATTGGTGTCAATACCTGTATCATATTAGTGGGCAGATTATAGGCCTTGGGCAGGCGATTTCTGACTAACTGTACGATATTGCCGGCAACTTGTTCTGCATCTTCACATTTAATAAAGAAGAAATCGGTATCCTGGCCATTGCTCAGATCGGGGAAATTCCCTTTATTGATGGCATGAGCACTCATAACAATTCGGCTCGATTGCGCCTGGCGGAAAATTCTCGTCAAACGTATCACAGGAATCTTTTGTGAGTCGATGATATCTCTAAGCACATTGCCGGCACCTACACTGGGCAACTGATCAATATCTCCTACGAACACTAATCGCATCCCTAACGGAATAGATTTCATTAGATTGTTCATCAGGATAATGTCAATCATACTACATTCATCTACAATCAATGCATCACCTTCCAATGGATTATCTTCATTTCTCTTATATCCATCCATAGGATTAAACTCTAACAACCGGTGAATGGTCTTAGCTTCCATTCCGGTTGCTTCGCTCATGCGCTTGGCTGCACGGCCGGTAGGAGCAGCGAGTAAAATCTTTAATCCTGCTGTTTTTAAGGCAGCAATGATACCCTGTGTGGTCGTTGTTTTACCTGTACCGGGACCACCGGTAAGCACCATTATCTTGGAATCCACTGCCTGGCGAATGGCATCAATCTGTACATCGTCATATTCAATGCCCGTTTCCTTTTCAATCGCCTTTAAGTTGAAAGCAGGACGTTTGCTGTTATCGTTTGCCTCCATTAAATTCAACAATCGTTTGGCTGTTCCAATCTCTGAATGATAAAAGGGTGGAAGATAGATGGCCTCCCCATCTTGCTTTAAATCATCATTGGCGAGCATCTCGTTTAATGCCCCGATGATAGACTCCTCGTCAGCTTCGAGCAACGAAGAAGCGGCTTTTACCAATTGTTCTTCTTCGCTATACACATGTCCTTCGTTACTGAGTTGGTTGAGTGTGTACAGAATACCGCTTTTGCAGCGGCGAAGGTCATTCTTCTCATAGCCCATTTTAGTCGCAATGCCATCAGCTGTCTTAAAGCCGATTCCCCAAATATCGTCAGCCAAAGTGTAAGGATTCTCTGTCACTTTATCGATACTCTCCTTGCCATATTGTCGGAAGATTTTAGCAGCATAAGACGTGCTTACTCCATGCCCCTGCAGAAAAATCATCACGTTCTTGATATCCTTCTGTTTCTCCCAACTTTCACGGATTTGCTCTACGCGTACTTTCCCGATACCTGCCACCTCGTAAAGTCGTTCGATATCGTTCTCAATGATATCAATAGTTTTTAGTCCAAACTTACCCACAATCAATTTGGCATACTGTCGGCCGATGCCCTTTACCAATCCGCAACCTAAGTATTTTTCAATGCCTTGAAGTGTGGCCGGCATCACTTCTTCCCATGAATTAACAACAAACTGAGCTCCATACTTTTTATCCACTTTCCATTCTCCTTCGCAAATCAATACACTTCCCACAGGCACATCCAAAAGAGTGCCCACAATAGTAACAAGGTCCTTGTAACCTTTTACATTGACTTTCAAAATAGAATAACCATTCGTGGTATTCTGATAGGTGATGTGTTCTACTACACAACGGATTTTTATCATAAGCATGGGCACAAAGATACAATATTCACTTAGCTGTTGCTAATGCCAACAGGTCAGTATTGAGGAAAAGTTCTAAGGGAAGTCAACTTTTCTTTAGCTATGCAGAAAGAATGCACTATACACTCCTAAACTTGCACAGGAAACAGAAATCAACGATTAATCACTTAAAAACATAGAGCATGATTTTATCTTTTCTTTCAGGAATCGCGACTTTATTCATCGTATTGACACCCATCTGGCTGGTCCTCAAATATACCATAGAGATATGTATAGATGGGTATTATGACATAACAGAATGGCTTGAAGAAGAATACAAGGATGTGAGACGTTTTAAACGGGAATGGAATTCGAGATCAGCAGGGTTTAAGCTGGCACTAATCCTTACGATATATTTTATTATCGCAAGATTTGTACCTTCTTTATTGGGTATGAATTGGGAATGGACAAATCGCGTAACTTTTTGGTGGTATCCCATTCCTTTCTGGATTGGAGTCTGTTTGGTCTTTTACATACTTGGGAGAATCGCAAAAATGCTATTTGCCCTTATTCGGCAATAGCATCTAAAGCGTGATGGAGATAAGTCCAGTACCACACTCACTCTTTATCTTTTTCATCAATACGACCTTGTTTCTTGTCCAAACGTTTAGACTTCCTCTTTCGTCCCCAACCAGGCAGGA